>CAYMQO010000176.1:0-5041 GCA_964392405.1 uncultured Marinobacter sp. | reverse complement strand
AGCCTAATGAAGAAGAGGCGGAGCTGCTGCGCCGGTTCCGACGGAGTTCTGCCGAAACCCGGCGCATGATCCTGCCGTTACTGGGCCGCTAGGAAAAGCAGCCCGTAAGAGGACTCACTGCTTTTTGTTCTTGTTCTTCTTGTAGATATTCTCGTAGACGTAGTTGGTGGCTTCCACGAAACCTTCAATAGAACCGCAGTCGAAACGCTGGCCCTTGAACTGGTAGGCCAGTACGCAGCCGTTTCTCGCTTGCTGCAACAGGGCATCGGTGATCTGCACTTCGCCATTCTTGCCCGGCGGGGTGTTTTGCAGGATCTCGAAAATATCCGGCGTCAGGATATACCGGCCGATAATCGCCAGGTTTGAAGGCGCCTTGTCCGGAGACGGCTTTTCAACCATGTCGGTGATCCGGTAGAGCCCTTCTTTCATGGTTTCGCCAGCGATAACCCCGTATTTGTGGGTCTCGTTCTCGGGTACTTCCTCAATGGCGACGATAGAGCAGCGGAACTGCTTGTACAGCTTGGCCATCTGGGTCAGTACCCCGTCTTCACCCTCGGGCACAACGCAGAAGTCATCCGCCAGTACCACCGCAAAAGGATTGTCGCCCACCAGGTTGCGACCGGTCAGGATGGCGTGGCCGAGGCCTTTCATCTCATTCTGGCGGGTAAACGCGAAGGTGTTGTTGTTGATCAGGTCACGGATGGAGGTCAGCAGATCTTCCTTGCCGGTGCCGGCAATCTGGTGCTCCAGCTCGTAACTGATATCAAAGTGATCCTCAATTGCCCGTTTACCCCGGCCGGTGACAAACCCGAATTCATTAATGCCGGCGTCCGATGCCTCTTCGACCCCGTACTGCACCAGGGGCTTGTTGACTACGGGCAGAATCTCCTTGGGCATGGCCTTGGTCGCAGGCAGGAAGCGGGTGCCATAGCCAGCAACGGGGAACAAACATTTCCTGATCATGATACGTCCTTTATGCGTCGTGTTTGCTGAGAGGTATGTGTTATCACTCGACGGACTGCAGTGTATAGCAGTTCCATTGCTATCGGGAGTTGGTTACCTATTTTAAACAAAAACTTAACCCGAGAACCCGCGACGCTGGGTGGAGTGGTCAGTCGACGCGGGTACGCACTGCCTGCCGTTGTCTATTTCTCATGGGGTTTCTCTACCAGACCCGCCAGCATCGGTTCCCGCTCCGGTCCGTCATCCTTAAGCCGGATGCCATCGGGCATATGAACGGTAGAGGTATGTACCGCCAGTTCGCCACCGTGTGACTTGATAATGTCGGCAATCTTCAGAAGAACGTCTTCCTTGATATTAAGGTACTCGTTGTAATCGGTGGTCGTGGTAAAGGCATAGAGGAACAGCTTGAGTGAATAATCGCCATAACGAGGTTGATCGCCAGCACCGCGACCACAACCAGGAAGGTATAGATAACCTCCGCCCAGCGGCTGTCTGAGAGGTCGCCGCCCCACTCAGTGAACATCGCCCAATCCACCATCTTTTCCTTATATTGCGAAACAAGTCTCAATTCTCATCCTGTGCGTTAAGGCTGACGTCCGTCAACCCGTGGCCCATGGAGGATCGCCTATCTGACGAAAAGGTCATTGATCGTTAACGGTGGTGAAAGACTGAATTGGGCCGGGATCGGCGTATTGTTGACAATAATGGCGATAATCTATAGCTTCTGAGTTCCTGAGGCCGATATTGTCAACAAAACTGAAATGACCCCAGCCACTGCCCAAACCCAGACCCGCGCCGATGAAGCCTTCGAGTGCCTGCAAATGGCCATCGTCAAAGGCGAGCTGATGCCCGGCGAGAA
Organism: uncultured Marinobacter sp.; assembly: GCA_964392405.1. Taxonomy (GTDB): domain Bacteria; phylum Pseudomonadota; class Gammaproteobacteria; order Pseudomonadales; family Oleiphilaceae; genus Marinobacter. The sequence goes on along the minus strand of CAYMQO010000176.1, from coordinate 3,219 downwards.
AATCGGCGAGGTTGACCTGTGCGAGCGCTTCAACCTCACCCGTGGCCCGGTCCGTGAAGCCCTGGGCCGACTGGAATCCCGCGGGTTGCTGGTCCGCCGGCCCCATGCGGGAGTGCGGGTGGTGTCGGTCAGCGCCGCTGAGCTGCTCGAGCTTTACCACATCCGTGAAGTGATGGAGGGGCTGGCGGCCCGGCAGGCGGCCGAACGAATGACTGATCAGGAAATCCGCGATCTCCAGGCCACCCTCGACAGCCATGAGACCATGATCGATGAGGCCCGGGGACAGGCCTACTACCAGGCGGAAGGGGATTACGACTTCCACCACCGCATCGCCACCGGCAGCCGCAACGCGAAACTCGCGCAGATGCTGCTGGGTGATCTTTACTACATGGTACGCATGTACCGTTACCGATTAAGCACGTCCAGCGGCCGGCCGCACCGGGCACTGGGCGAACACCGCCGGATTGTGGAGGCCATCGCCCAGCGGGATGGCGAACTGGCCGAGTTTCTGATGAAGCGCCATATCAACGCGGCCCGGCAGAACATCGAACGCAAGATCGAACGAGGCGAGATCTCATTCTGATCCTGACACCATTATTCCAATAATTATTCAGATCAACAGGAGCCCCCCATGTCACAGCAACTGAGCCCCGGCGCCCGCTTCCGCAAGGCGCTGAAAGACAACCAGCCACTGCAGATTGTCGGCACCATTAACGCCTATTCCGCCATGATGGCGGAGCGGGTAGGGCATCAGGCCATCTACCTGTCGGGGGGCGGGGTAGCGAACGCCTCCTTCGGCCTGCCGGACCTGGGCATGACCACCTTGAACGATGTGGTGGAAGACGCCCGCCGTATTACCGCAGCCACCAACCTGCCGTTGCTGGTGGATATCGACACGGGCTGGGGCGGGGCATTCAATATCGGTCGCACCATCCGTGAAATGGAGCGGGCCGGTGTCGCGGCCATTCATATTGAAGATCAGGTTGCCCAGAAGCGCTGTGGCCACCGCCCCAACAAGGAAATCGTATCCAAAGAGGAGATGGTGGATCGCATCAAGGCCGCAGCGGATGCCCGGCAGGATTCAGACTTTTTCATCATGGCCCGGACCGATGCGTTCCAGAAGGAAGGTCTCGAGGCGGCCATCGACCGCGCCAGGGCCTGTGTCGACGCCGGTGCTGACGGCATCTTTGCCGAGGCCGTCCATGAGCTGACGGACTATCGGGCCTTTGCCGACGCGCTGGATGTGCCGATTCTGGCTAACATTACCGAGTTCGGAGCGACCCCGCTGTACAACCGCCAGGAGCTCGCTGAGGCGGGGGCTGGTATGGTGCTCTATCCGCTCAGTGCCTTCCGTGCCATGAACAAAGCGGCGCTGATGGTGTACCAGAACATTCTGGAGAAGGGCGATCAGAAAGACGTGGTGGACAGCATGCAAACCCGTGCCGAACTCTACGATTTCCTGAACTATCACGACTTCGAACAGAAGCTGGACGAACTCTTCGCCCAGCAGAAGAACTGACCGCCCCAACAACAAGATTCTGAAAGGAGACGACCCATGGCTAAAGCAAAACAACTCAGTGGCGCAGGTCTGCGTGGACAGGTCGCTGGTGAAACCGCCTTGTGCACCGTCGGTAAATCCGGCGCCGGCCTGACCTATCGCGGCTATGACATTGCCGATCTTGCCGAAAATGCCCAGTTTGAGGAAATCGCCTACCTGCTGCTGCGGGGCAAACTGCCCAACCGCCAGGAGCTGGATGAGTACAAACAGAAGCTCAAAGGCCTGCGTGGCCTGCCTGCGGCCCTGAAAACCGTACTCGAGCAGATCCCCAAAGACGCCCACCCGATGGATGTGATGCGCACGGGTTGCTCCATGCTCGGTAACCTGGAAACAGAGACCGACTTTGCCCAGCAGGACGACAAGATCGACCGCATGCTGGCGGTGTTCCCCTCCATCATCACTTACTGGTATCGCTTCGCCAACGAAGGTGTGCGGATCGAGACCGAGAGCGACGTGGACTCCATCGGCGGTCACTTCCTGGAACTGCTCCATGGCAAGAAACCCAGCGAGCTGCACGAGCGGGTCATGAACGTCTCGCTGATCCTGTACGCAGAGCACGAGTTTAACGCCTCAACCTTCACCGCCCGGGTATGTGCCTCAACCCTGTCGGATATCCACAGCTGCGTCACCGGTGCCATCGGCTCACTGCGGGGACCGCTCCACGGCGGTGCCAATGAGGCAGCCATGGAACTGATCCAGAAGTTCAAAACCCCGGACGAAGCGGAGCAGGGGCTGCTGGGCATGCTGGAGCGCAAAGAGAAGATCATGGGCTTTGGTCATGCTATCTACAGCGAGTCCGACCCCCGTAATGCCATTATCAAGCAGTGGGCTGAGAAGCTCGCGAACGAAGTGGGCGACACCACCCTGTATCCGGTATCCGTGCGCTGCGAAGAAGTCATGTGGCGGGAGAAAAAGCTGTTCTGTAACGCCGACTTCTTCCACGCCTCTGCCTATCACTTCATGGGCATTCCGACCGAGCTGTTTACGCCGATTTTCGTGATGTCCCGGGTTTCCGGCTGGACCGCCCACGTGAAAGAGCAGCGGGCCAATAACCGCATCATTCGCCCCAGCGCCGACTATACCGGCCCTGCGGATGCGAAGTGGGTGCCCATCGACGAGCGCCCATAACCAAAAACCGGCGCAGTCTGCTGCTAAAGACGTTTTTAAGAGAGCCCCCAATGAATACGAAGTACCGCAAGACGCTTCCGGGCACCAGCCTGGACTATTTTGATACCCGCCAGGCGGTGGAAGACATCCAGCCTGGCGCCTACGACACTCTGCCCTATACCTCCCGGATTCTGGCCGAACAGCTGGTCCGCCGGTGTGATCCGGCCATGTTGACGGACTCCCTCAAGCAGTTGATTGGGCGCCGGCAGGATATGGACTTCCCCTGGTATCCGGCGCGGGTGGTCTGCCACGACATCCTGGGCCAGACCGCGCTGGTGGACCTGGCTGGTTTGCGTGACGCCATCGCCGAAAAAGGCGGCGACCCCGCCAAGGTTAACCCGGTGGTGCCGACCCAGTTGATCGTCGACCACTCCCTGGCCGTAGAGCACGGCGGCTTCGAAAAGGATGCCTTCGAGAAGAACCGGGCCATTGAAGACCGCCGCAACGACGATCGCTTCCACTGTATCAACTGGACCAAAACCGCCTTTGAGAAC
>CAYMQO010000175.1:0-5049 GCA_964392405.1 uncultured Marinobacter sp. | reverse complement strand
CGCCGATGGTAGCGCCGTCCCCCGGCAGGAACTGCACTACATCTGCCGGAAAGCCTGCATCCAGCATGAGCTCATGGGCCCGGGCCGCAATCAGGCTGGTCTGTTCAGCCGGCTTCGCAATCACTGCGTTGCCGGCCACGAGCGCCGCCATGATCTGGCCCGTGTAAATGGCCAGGGGAAAGTTCCAGGGGCTGATGCACAGGAACACGCCGCGCCCCTCAAGATACAGCTCGTTACTCTCGCCCGTAGGACCCGGCAGCGTAATGGCACTGCCAAACCGGGACCGCCCCTGAATGGCGTAGTAGCGACAGAAGTCGACTGCCTCACGCACCTCGTCGATGCCGTCCTGCAGCGTCTTTCCTGCCTCACGGCAGCAGATGGCCATCAGCTCTTCCATATGCTGTTCCATCAGGTCAGCATAACGCTCCAGGCAGGCTGCCCGCTCGGTCACCGGACGCGCGTTCCAGTGGCCAAACCCTTTACTGGCTACCTCCAGCGCTTCCCGGGCATGGGCCTCCGTGGTCCAGGCGACCTGCCCTACCCGGTCGTCGGTATTATGGGGCGCGGTCACTACGGTGGTTTCGCCATCGTCGCGAGCGTTACCGCCAATCACTGGTGTCGCGGACCATGTGGCCGATTGCCAATGGGAGAGCGCGCTTAATAGCGGTTCCCTGTCCCGCTGCACGTTGAGGTTCATTCCCCGGGAGTTCCGGCGCGCGGCACCATAAATATCGGGAGGCAGAGGGATACGGTCATTCGCCAGGGTGTCGTACTTCTCCAGCTCTTCAACCGGATCTTTGACCAGGTCTTCCACCGGCGTGCGTGCATCCACCAACCGGTGCACAAAGGAAGAGTTGGCGCCGTTTTCCAGCAGACGACGCACCAGGTAGGGCAGCAGGTCCTTGTGGGCGCCGACCGGGGCATAGATCCGCACAGGTACGTCTTCCTGCTCGATAATGGTGTTATAGAGTGCGTCGCCCATACCGTGCAGGCGCTGGAATTCGAAACGGCGACCCTTCTGACGGGCCATGGCAAGCCCTGACGCCACGGTGTGCGCGTTATGGGAGGCCAGTTGCGGATACAGGTTGCCTTTCGTGTAATCACTGAGCAGAAAGCGGAGGCAGGCCAGATAGGATGTGTCCGTTGCTTCCTTGCGGGTGAATACCGGATAGCCATCGGCACCCATCTGCTGGCTGAGCTTGATTTCCGTATCCCAGTAGGCCCCTTTCACCAGCCGCACGGGTACTTCATCACCCTGCTCACCGGCCAGCTTGTTGAGCCAGCACAGGGCCGGCAGGGCGCGCTTGGAGTACGCCTGGACCACCAGCCCGAACCCCGGCCAGCCCCGGGTAACGCCCTGGCAGTAGACCTTTTCGAAAAGCCTGAGGGACAACTCGAGCCGGTCCATCTCCTCGGCATCAACGGTAATGGCGACGTCCTTTTCCCGAGCGAACCGAAGCAGTTCGACCAGCGTGTCGTAAAGTTCGGTTAGTACCCGCTGTTCCTGGGCCTCTTCATACCTTGGATGCAGCGCGGACAGCTTGATGGAGATCGAGGGCCGGGGCACTTTGTCGGTGGGGTAGCGATCATCGCCGACAGTGGCGATGGCAGCGCGATAGGACTGCAGATAGCGGGCGGCATCGCCCCGGGTCATGGCCGCTTCGCCGAGCATATCAAAGGAATAGCTGTAACCCTTGTCCCGGTATTCCCGGGCGTTTTTCAGCGCTTCCCGGATATCTCGCCCCAGCACGAACTGCTTGCCCATAATGGCCATGGCCCGGTACATGGCATTGCGAATCACCGGCTCTCCGCTGCGCTTGACCAGGCGCCGCCAGATACTGGCAGGTGAGCCATCCAGCCGCCTGTCCATCTGAACCATCCGCCCGGTAAGCAGCAGGCCCCAGGTAGAGGCGTTGACCAGTGTGGACTCGCTGCGTCCTACATGCTTTTTCCAGTCCGCCGTTGAGAGCTTGTCGTGAATCAGGGCATCCGCTGTGTGACTGTCGGGAATCCGCATTAGGGCTTCCGCCAGGCACATCAACAGGATCCCTTCTTCCGTGTCGAGGCTGTACTCCTGCAGAAGCGCATCCACCATATGCACAGAGGCGCTCTGTTGGCGGACCTTGTGGATCAGGTCAGTTGCCGCCGCGGTCACCGCTTCTTTTTCAGCGGGGTCACTGCGGGCGAGCTGTATGAGTTCATGAACGTAGCCCGCTTCATTCACTGAGTAGTTATCTACGAGACCTTGCCAGAATGCGGATCTCGGCTGGCCCTGAAACGCCGACCCAAGAACAGCGGATGCAGTAAACATAACCAAGCCTCACCGGCGACAGATGGAAGGAACTCTTCTCAATTTAGTCGGCCGGGGGGAACTTCGCCAAGCTGCCGTAAAGAACCGGCATCTGACGCTCGGGGTTAGAGAGAATCAGTGGCGGAAGCTTAGCACCAGGCTGGCGATTTGTTTGCTGACGTCCTCCAGTGATCCGGCGGCGTCAATGACATGGTATCGCTGGGGCTGGTCTGCTGCCCGCTGGCGGTAGCAGTCGCGAATACGCTGGAAGAAGTCCATCTTTTCCTGTTCAAACCGGTCCGGCGCACTGCGGTCGTGGGCCCGTGCCATGCCGATGTCCACCGGGGCATCCAGCAAAATGGTGTGATCCGGCCGCAGGTCCCCCTGCACCAGTTGCTCAAGTATCGCGATCTGATCCATGGGGACGCCTCTGCCTCCGCCCTGGTAGGCATACGTGGCGTCGGTAAAGCGATCACAGAGCACCCAGCAGCCCTGTTCCAGGGCCGGGAGGATGCGTTCGTGCAGGTGCTGGGCCCGGGCGGCAAACATCAGCAGCAGCTCGGTCAGCGGGTTCACCAATTCATCCCGGGGTGTCAGCAGCAGTTCGCGAATCGCCTCGGCCATTGGCGTGCCTCCGGGTTCCCGGGTGACCAGCACATCCACCCCTGCCGCAGCCAGGGCGGCGCGGGCTGTCTCGATCTGGGTGGACTTGCCGACGCCTTCGGTGCCTTCAAACGTGATAAACCGGCCCCGGGTCATTGGGCGTTTTCCGCTTCAATAACCGGCGCTGGAAACGACCGGTAGTCTTCGCGGCGATTCAGCTGATATTGCCGGACGGCCCGCTGATGGTCCTCAAGGGTGCGGGAAAACTGATGGCTGCCATCCCCCTTGGCGACAAAAAACAGCGTATCGCCATCTGCCGGATGAACAGCGGCATGGATCGCCGCCCGGCCTGGCAACGCAATGGGCGTTGGGGGCAAGCCAGAGATACGGTAGGTGTTGTACGGAGTATGGGTACGCAGATCCCGCCGGGTAATCCGGCCCTCGTAGCGCTCACCCATACCGTAGATAACCGTGGGATCTGTCTGGAGTCGCATCCCCCGCTCAAGGCGGCGGACAAATACGCCGGCGATGTCCGGTCGCTCTTCGGGCACACCGGTCTCACGCTCAATAATCGACGCCATGATGAGGGCTTCGTAGGGATTGCTGTAGGGCAGGTCATCGGCCCGGTTGGCCCATTCATCCGCCAGAACGTTATTCATACGTTCGTAGGCCCGGCGCAGGATATCGAGGTCTGAATCTCCCCGGCTATAGGCGTAGGTATCCGGGAAAAAACGGCCTTCCGGATGGGCGCCCTCGTCTCCCAGGGCCGCCATGATCTGTTCATCGGTCCAGTCCGCCGTCAGCTGCTCAAGATAGTCGGCCCGGGCCAGTGCAGCGCGGGCGTCGCGGAAACGCCGGCCTTCAATAAACTGTACGGTACGGGACTTGGTCTGCCCGCTGACCATCAGGCCGATGATATCCCGGGCGGACATACCCGGTTGGAATTCGTACTCGCCAGCCTGGATGGCCGTCACCTGCGGCTCCAGCCGCGCCAGCAGTTTGAGCCAGACGGCCTGTTCCACCAGATTAAGCTCTTCCAGGTCCCGGGCAACGGCGTTAAAGGAAGACCCGCGGGGAACCACGTAGAGCATCGGCTCTTCAAGGCCAGCATCGACTTCAAGGGATTTCAGACCCTGCCAGCCCCACAGCGCAGCACCGGAAACCGCCACCAGAACCGAAGCAACAACAGCAATCAGGAAAGACTTGATCAACACAATTCCTCAGGTTGTTTGGCAAGGCTGACGATTGTCGCAAGCTGCCCCGACTGAGGCAACCTGCGTCCGTCCAGAGTCTGAACCGGTACCGCACCGATCACACTGTTCAACAGCAGCAGACCGGAAAACTCCGGCTGCCATAGCTGGTCCGGAAAAAGCATGGCTTCCTTCAGCCCTTCGCCTCGCTGCGCCAACCCACGTTCTACATGTCCCAGCATGACGCTGTGCACCGCAACCTTACCCCGTGGAGGTGTCCACCACTGGTCCTGCCATCGATACAACAGGGCGGTGCGGGTACCTTCCCGGAGATCCCCTTCCGTTCCCGCCATCAGCGCCTCAAAACAGTCCGCCGGGATGTCCCGGCTGGCCATTACCTGCTCCAGTCTGTTCAGGGTCTTGATGCCGGCGAGCACCGGGTTCACGGTGAGCGGTATCGTCGATGTGACGACGGCGACTCCGTCCAGCGATAGCGGCGCAGGCGCTGGGGACAGGAATACGATCAGCCGGGGCTCAGATTCCTGAGACGGCCTATAACCCCGCCCGCCACTGCCCCGGGTCAGTATCAACTTGAGCACCTGACGATCTGAAGCGCTGGCAAGTCGGTCACAAATACTGGCCAGCGCGTCACACAGCTCTGCTGGCGTTAACGGAATGGCGAGTCGCTCAGCACCCTGCAGCATCCGCTGCCGGTGGGCTTCCAGCAATTGTGGCTGGCCATTGACCACCAGAATGGTCTCAAACAGCCCATCCCCATAGGCAAGCCCCCGGTCAGATACGGGTACGCCCATCTGATCGGGCTGCTCTTCCGGCACCACCGTAACGATCATATCTTCGCCCCTGGTCGGGCCAGACACAAAAAAGCCGCCCTGCTCTACAGCAGGACGGCTTTTTGCCTGGCTTACAGACGATCAGCTATGTGCGTTGATGTAATCAATCGCATCC
>CAYMQO010000174.1:0-5052 GCA_964392405.1 uncultured Marinobacter sp. | reverse complement strand
ACCGTCATGAATTCATGACGCTTGTCGCGGGCATTCCGGAAAGCGGCATTCAGCGTAATTTCAAGATCTTTGCTCAGCATGGGCCACCCCACTAGGTCGTTCAGTCCGCACGTTCAATCTCGCACAGCAGCGGGTGCTCGCATTCAGAAGAATACTGATTCACTTGCGCTGCCTTCGTTTCCGCGATGTCTCGGGTGTATACCCCACATACGGCCTTTCCCTGCGTATGGACGAGCAGCATCACCTGCGTCGCCTTTTCTTCGTTCATTCCGAAGAATTTCATGAGCACATCCACAACAAAGTCCATGGGCGTGTAATCATCGTTCAGGAGCACCACCCTGTACTGGGCCGGACGCTTCAGAGCCGGCTTTGCCGGCGCCACACTGACGCCGTCTTCGCGAGCGGGCTGATCCGGGCCCTCGTGATCCCCCTGATTCAATATTAGTAGAGAATTTCTCAGTGTCCGCATGATTCTCATACCGGATGTCGGTTTCTGTGACAGAAGATGGATGTCCGCAGGCCGCTTTTCAAGCCAGGCCCTGCTTAAACAGATCTGTCCGGTCGAAACACATCTGCTGGACGCCGGGATCAACACAGCTGACCAACTTTCGAACCTTCGACCGGGAAAACGTCTGCGGGTTCACTGGCATGATACCTTTTCAGCCCGGACTGAAACAGACGGCCCTCTCTTGTGGAGGGCTGAATCAGGTCCGATGCGGGACATATTGGCCAAACCGCCCTGTCACCGGTCAGCACGCATACCCCAATTCCAGCCAGGTGTCTGACGGCCGTAAGATCAACGGTTTTTAACACAACAACCATTATTACCGCTGAAACGGCAACATATTGATATAATTGGATATCATGCGTTTCGCGGCACGCCATAACAATCATGTAATGTGCACAATCAGTAATTCCCACAACTTTGGTATTGACTCCCTGAGATGATTGATCAAAAGTGAATCCTGCAATGTAAAATTGTGTAAAACGCCGTGATCCAGGCCGTGAGACGCCGATAATCACGACAGATAATGACAGGACAAGGGAGTTCAACATGCCTAGGGGCAAAGTAAAATGGTTTAACAACGCCAAGGGTTATGGCTTCATTATCGAAGAGGGCTGCAGTGACGACCTGTTTGCACATTTCTCCTCGGTACAGATGGAAGGGTACAAAACCCTGAAGGCGGGCCAGCCAGTAACCTTTGACAAAAAGCCCAGCGATAAGGGGGTTCACGCCGTTAACATCGTTCCAGACCCTCAGGTGGCAACCAAAGGGCGCGATGACGATCAGCAACCCGAGCGGTCGGAGCACGAGACTCCCCGCAACAATGTGGTGCGCATGGTCAACGGCTGAGCCGTGAAGCATTCTGTCAGGGCCATCCCCGGGTGTTTGTGATTCTGCTAACATGCCGGGATGGCTACCTTAATCCTGCTCAACAAGCCTTTTCAGACTCTTTGTCAGTTCGTGGATGACGGAGAGCGCCGAACTCTTGCCCACTATATCACCACGCCTGGCGTCTATCCGGCTGGCAGGCTCGATTATGACTCAGAAGGCCTGGTCCTGCTCACCGATGACGGTGCGTTACAACATCGCATTGCCTCACCCAGCCAGAAGATGAGCAAAACCTACCTGGTGCAGGTTGAGGGCAATCTCACGGACGATGCACTGCGCCAGCTTCAGCAGGGCATCGAGCTTAAAGACGGAATCACCCGCCCGGCCCTTGCCCGACGTATTCCTGCTCCTGAGAAGCTGTGGCCCCGGGAGCCTCCGGTGAGGACCCGGGCAACCATTCCCACTTCGTGGCTTGAGCTGACGCTTACTGAAGGACGCAACCGCCAGGTGCGCCGGATGACCGCCGCTGCGGGTTTCCCGACACTACGACTGGTGCGTTGGCGCATCGGTGACTGGTCTCTGGATGGGCTCGCCCCCGGCCAGTCCCGAACCGAGACCATTCACCTGCCCAGGCGCCCTGCTCGTCCGCAGTCCCGTTCATCCTCAAACCGTCGCCCTTATGGCAGGCGTCGACCATAGGCGCTAAGGAACCGATATGACCTGGAAACCCCACGCCACCGTTGCTGTGATTGTGGAAGATGGCAAAGGCCGGTACCTGCTGGTTGAAGAGCGCAGCCAGGGCAAAGTCGTCTTCAACCAGCCCGCCGGCCATATTGAAGAAGGTGAAGCCGTGCTTGACGCGGCTCGCCGGGAAGCGCTGGAAGAGACGGGATGGCAAGTCGAACCGGAGGCGTTTCTCGGCATGTATCGATACCTGTCCCCGGGCAATGGCCGGACCTATTTCCGTTTCTGCTTTGCCGCCAGAGCCGTCAGTCATGTCAGTGACCAACTGGACGACGGCATTATCGCTGCCCACTGGTTTACCCTGGAGCAGATCCGTGAGCTGGGTGATCAGTTACGCAGTCCACTGGTACTGAACTGCATACTGGATTACCGAAAGGGACGGCGATTTCCCCTGGACGTGATCGTTGAGCCGGACGCCGGGTGATCCCAAAGAGTGTTACAATCGTCGCCCAACAGTCATCCACAAGTATCTGCCGGTCCATGAATCCGAACCATCCCAAAGCTCCTGAGCACACTCGCGTTATCGTCGGCATGTCCGGCGGTGTGGATTCGTCTGTAGCCGCCTGGCTGCTCAAATCCCAGGGTTATCAGGTAGAAGGCCTGTTTATGAAGAACTGGGATGAAGACGATGGTACGGAATACTGTACCGCCATGACCGACCTGGCGGATGCCCAGGCGGTTGCTGACGACATCGGCATTCCGCTGCACACGGCGAGCTTTGCCGCCGAGTACTGGGACCGGGTCTTCGAACACTTCCTCTCTGAGTACAGCGCGGGCCGCACGCCAAACCCGGATATTCTCTGCAACAAGGAAGTGAAGTTCCGGGCCTTTCTGGATTACGCGGTGACCCTTGGCGCTGACTTTATCGCCACCGGTCACTACACGCGGCAGCGCCCGGACCCGGACCGGCCTGACCGGGCCCTGCTGATGAAGGGGCTGGACGGTAACAAGGACCAGAGCTATTTCCTCCATGCGGTGTCCGGTGAGCGTATCGCCCGCACCCTGTTCCCGGTCGGGGAACTGGAAAAATCCGAAGTTCGCCGTATTGCCGAAGAGCAGGGCTTTGTCACCCACGACAAGAAAGACTCCACCGGTATCTGCTTTATTGGCGAACGCAAGTTCAGCGATTTTCTCAAGCAGTACCTGCCAGCACAGCCTGGCGAGATCCAGACCCCCGACGGCCGGGTGATCGGCCGTCACCAGGGCCTGATGTACCACACTATCGGCCAACGCCAGGGGCTGGGCATCGGCGGCCTGCCGGATTTCGGCGATGAGCCCTGGTACGTTGCGGAGAAGGACCTCGGGCGGAACGTACTGATCGCCGTACAGGGTAAAAACCACCCGCTGCTGTTCTCCCGCGGCCTGTGCAGCGGGCCGGTGGACTGGGTCGCCGGTGAACCGCCAGCCCAGAGCTTTCGGTGCATGGCCAAGACACGCTACCGGCAGCCCGACCAGAGCTGTCAGGTGACGGTGACCGGCGAAGGCACCCGGGTGGTATTCGACGATGCCCAAAGGGCCGTCACCCCCGGCCAGTCTGTGGTCTTCTACCAGGACGATATCTGTCTGGGCGGTGCGGTGATTGAGACCACCTGGCGGGACGGCGAACAGGCGTCCGTGACCTCAACCGGCGCGGAGGCGACAGCGTCTTGAGCCGGTCGATCAACGATCAGACCCTGGCGCTGGCTGGCATTTTTCAGGCCGCCACGCTGGTCAGCCAGGTAGCGCATCAGGGCCGCTGCGCCGAGTCATCGCTGGAAACCACCATCCGGTCCCTGTTTGTCGGCCCCGGCGATACCCTGGCCGTCTATGGTGGTGAGCTGATGAATCTGAGGGAAGGACTCGATGCCCTGACCAAAATTCTCAGCAACCAGACCCGCCAGCAGGATATGGACATCCTCCGTTACAGCCTGAACCTGATCCAGCTCGAAGCCATACTGAACCGCAACCCCGACATGATGGACGCGCTGGGCCAGCGCATCAGCCAGGCCCGCCACACGGCCAGTCATTTTGGCTATGTGCACGGCAACCTGATCAGCAACCTGGCGTCGGTCTATCAGGACACCATCAGCACGTTCCGCCAGCGCATCCAGGTCACTGGCAGTCCACAGATACTGCAACGGGAAGAGAACGCCGCCAGGGTTCGTGCATTGCTACTGGCGGGAATCCGTTCGGCGGTGCTCTGGCGCCAGACCGGCGGTCGGCGCTGGCACCTGATTCTGCGCCGGCGCAAGGTGGTCACCGTCGCCCGGGCACTGGCGGAACAGGCGAACCAGTCCGTTTACTCGCCGCGCTGATTACGGTCGATCCCACTGGTTTACCATCACTTCCAGCGCTGAATTGACGCCATGGCTGGTGTATCATATCGCAATCATATTCACCTGCAGGCTTGCCGGCATTACCACCCCCAGACACCCCTGGCGCTGGGATATTCCGCATTCCAGCCTGCCCTGACTCTGACGAGGTTTTATCTGATGGAACTGACCAGCCTGACCGCCATTTCTCCGGTGGACGGCCGCTACGGCAACCGGGTTTCGGTTTTCCGGGAAATATTCAGCGAGTACGGGCTGATCCGTAACCGGGTCAAGGTGGAAGCACGCTGGCTACAGCAGCTGGCGGCCCATGCGGACATCACGGAAGTGCCGTCACTGAGCGGCGGCGCCCGGGACGCCCTTGATCAGCTGGTTTCCAACTTCAGCCTGGAAGATGCCGAAGCCATCAAGACCATCGAGCGGACCACCAACCACGACGTCAAGGCAGTGGAGTACTTCATCAAGGAGAAGATTGCTCCGTTTGAAGAGCTGCATGACATCACCGAGTTCGTGCACTTCGCCTGCACCTCCGAAGACATCAACAACCTGTGCCACGCCCTGATGCTGCGGGACGGTCTCAACGACGGCCTGCTGCCTGCCATGGATCAGGTCGTCGAAAAGCTCGCGGAACTGGCGCGGGCCCACGGGGATCAGCCCATGCTGTCC
>CAYMQO010000173.1:0-5076 GCA_964392405.1 uncultured Marinobacter sp. | reverse complement strand
GTATTGTGCAGATGGGGTAGCAGGCTGCTATCGTATCTGGCATAGACACGACGGAGCATGCCTTGACCAACCCTACCGAAAACTGGAGCAGCCTCGACCCGCGGGAGGCCATCAGATTGCAACATCAGATGGCTGCCAGGGTTATTCTTCAGGATGACCTGCCCGAGGTAAAGACCGTAGCCGGGGTGGATGTGGGATTTGAAGACCGGAACACAGCCCGGGCCGCTGTTGTGGTGCTTCGCCTGTCAGACCTGGAGCCACTGGACTACACGGTAGCCCGAATGCCGGTGGCCATGCCTTACATTCCGGGGCTGTTGTCATTCCGCGAATGCCCGGTCATCCTCGAAGCTCTGGATCAGCTGACCATCCAGCCCGACCTACTGCTGTGTGATGGCCAGGGCATTGCCCATCCCCGGCGTATGGGGGTCGCATCCCACACCGGCATTCTTACGGGCCTGCCGGCTATCGGCGTAGGCAAAAGCCGGCTGACCGGCAGACATGGCCCGGTGCCGGACGAGAAAGGCGCCTGGGTCCCGCTGACGGACAAGGGCGAAACCATTGGTGCAGTCCTGCGTACCCGACCCGGTGTAAAGCCCCTATATATTTCCCCTGGCCATCGCATCAGCCTGGCTACCAGCATTGAGTATGTCATGGCCTGCGTCACCCGTTACCGTTTGCCGGAAACGACCCGGTGGGCGGATGGAGTGGCCTCTGCTCGAGGTCAACGCTGGCTGGACCGCTTGAAAACCCTGTCAGCCTCAGACTGAACTTCGGTCACGGCGTCGCCTCGCGGCTGTAACTGATTAAAGTTTTGACACTCCGCCACAAAAGACGTGACCCAACCATCCCCAGACACCGATAAACCATGACCTCGAGTCACACATAACTATTGGAGCGTGACTAGATTCCGTTGCGGTGCCAATCTGTGAAAGCCCTTCCTGTTACGGCGCACTATTGTGAAACCCGAGGTCGCGACCCTCTTTAAAACAATTCACAACAATGCACTGAAACAGGAACAACAACATGTTTGAAAAGTCAGTCAACAACCCTCTGCGATCCGTCCTGGCCGCGGCGTCGCTGCTCGTATCGGCTTCCGTTTTTGCGGCCGGTGGTGGCGGTTCAGGTGGCGATAACGGTTGTACCAGTGATTGCGGCTATGAGCGCGGCCCCGACCCGACGGTGTCCCTTCTGGAAGCGTCCAGTGGCCCGTTCAGTGTTCGTACCGAACGTGTTTCCGGTCTGGTCAGCGGGTTCGGTGGCGGCACCATCCATTACCCCACCGGCACCTCAGGAACCATGGCGGCGGTTGTGGTGATTCCCGGTTTCGTCTCCGCCGAGTCGTCCATTGAATGGTGGGGGCCGAAACTGGCATCCCATGGCTTTGTGGTCATGACCATCGACACCAACAGCGGATTCGATCAGCCACCCAGCCGGGCTACCCAGATCAACAACGCACTGGACTACCTGATTGATCAGAACAACAGCCGTACCAGCCCGGTTAACGGCATGATCGATACCAATCGCCTCGGTGTGATCGGCTGGTCCATGGGCGGGGGCGGCACGCTGCGGGTCGCATCGGAAGGACGTATCAAGGCAGCCATCCCCCTGGCGCCCTGGGATACGTCCTCGCTCCGGTTCCGGGATATCCAGACACCCACCCTGATCTTTGCCTGTGAAAGCGACGTGATTGCGCCGGTGCGCAGCCATGCAGATCCGTTCTATGAGGCCATTCCGTCATCTACCGACAAGGCCTTTGTGGAGATCCGCCGCGGCAGTCACTACTGCGGTAACGGCGGCAACAGCTACAACGATGTGCTCAGCCGTTTCGGTGTTTCCTGGATGAAACTGCACCTGGACCAGGACCAGCGCTACAACCAGTTCCTGTGTGGTCCTGACCATGAGAGCGACCGGGACATCTCCGAGTACCGGGGTACCTGTCCGTACTGATGGACGATCAATAGGAATATCCAGGCGTTGACTGGAACGCCTCCGGCCGGTAGGGCCATGCTATGCATGGCCCTCTTTCACCCTGATGTTTTACCGGAACTCAGGCACGGCTGCTAAACTTGCGCTCTTCCACATTGATCCTGATGCGGTCGCCAGTCGCAATGTGCTCCGGCACCTGAACCACCAGCCCCGTGGTCAACCGGGCCGGTTTGGTACGGGCGGTGGCAGATCCGCCCTTCACCGATGGGTCCGTCTCCTCGATTGTCAGGTCAACGGTAGGCGGAAGATCGAGCGCCACCGGTGCGTCATCTACCAGAAGTACCATTATTCCCTGGGTTTCTTCGGTGATGAACAGCAATTCATCGGCGATGACTTCCCGGTTCAGGCTGTACTGGGTGTAGTCTTCCGAATCCATGAACACGTATTCGTCACCGTCTGCGTAGGAGAAGGTCGCCGGCCGCCGGACCAGATCCGCCAGCGTGAGCATATCCGAATCCTTGAAGCTCTCGTCTAGCTTGGCTCCGGTCACTACATCGTACAGGCGCATGCGATACAGACTGCCACCTGCCCGCCCCTGGGGCACAGAGCGCTCGATGTCCTTTACAAACCATACGCTGCCTTCGTACTCGATGGCCTGATTCTTTTTGATTTCACTTGCTTTTGGCATCGCATCTCACCTTCATAATGGGTTCCGGATAGCTGTATATCATGACTGATGGCAAAGCCATAGCCGGCAGCCGCCGCTGCACCGCTATCGTGTACACCGTCTTTTTTTACATGTCGAAATGCTTTTCGACTGTCCCACTTCGAGAACAAAACTGACCTTTTTTTGGATAAGTCCCGGTCAAACAGTGACTTAAAAGGCAACAGACACCTCAACCTCTGGCTGACCCACAGAATTGGCACATCAGGTTCTACTCCGGCTCACGGATACCGTCAGGAAATTTTGCGCCGCTTCCAGCTCCACACCATATAACCCATTGTATCATAGGCATATTTTACTTCGGCACGATAATCGCACTCTGTTAAGCACGTGTCCTGATCACCCCGTCAGGGCATCTGACCAATCCTGCACATCGGGATGGGGAGGGAAGCCAAGGGCCTCGCAATGAGACACCTGGTGGTGAAAACAACGTAGGACTTAGTGCTCATTAACTGGAGAACAACTATGAACAGGAAACTCCTCGCCGCAGCTATTGCCCTGACCGCGTGGACGGGTTCAGCCAGCGCTATTGTTGTTAGCGACAGCACAGGTAACGCTCTGCAGAACAATCTGAATAACGCCACCGTAGGCGGCAACTCATCCATTGACGTAAACGCCGATCAAATTGCCGACGGCCTCGACAGCTACTGGGAAATTGTGGGCGGTAGCGGTAGCACCACCACACTGGTACTGGAGTTGGCCAGTAAGCGCGATGTCAACACTTTCGGTATCTATGACAGAAACGACACCAGTAACTACGTGCAGCTGTTTGCCGGCTCAGACGTCGCTTCAGCTCAGCGGACCCTCACCATCGATGCCGGCGGTGCCGTATTTATCGACGGCGTGGATCAGGGCGTCAGCCTCAGTACCGGCCAGTTCGGCTTCTACCTGGCCCGTCCGGGCGTACAGTTTTACTCAGACAGCACCCTGAACCCCGGTGGTACAGACCAGATGGCGGCGTTCCAGGGTAACAACGTCGATACGCTCGCGCTTGCCGGCCTTGGCCAGTTCCTCTGGACGGATGACCAGTACATCATTGCCTGGGAAGACATGCCCTACGGCCGGTCCGACAAGGACGTTAATGACCTGGTCGTGCTGATTGATGGCGTGACCAATGTACCCGAGCCCGGTACTCTGGCGCTGCTTGGCCTGGGCCTGGCGGGACTGGGAGCGGCCCGTCGTCGTAAAGCCTGATCGGAAAGCTGAACAGGCAGGAAAGCAAAAAGCCATGGGCTAACGCCTATGGCTTTTCTGGTTTATCCGTGTGGTCGCCGTTGAACGGGCTCTGACGCTTTGGTCAGACGATCACCAGGTTGTCGCGGTGGATCATCTCTTCATCTGAAACATAACCCAACACCTCCGCAATCCGGTCGCTGGGCCGCCCGGCGATGGCCCGGGCTTCATCGGCATCATAATTGATCAGTCCGCGGGCCACTTCTCGTCCGCCCTGGTCCACACAGGACACCATTTCGCCTCGCCGGAATTGCCCGCTGACGCTCCTGACCCCTACCGGCAGCAGGCTGCGCCCCCCCTTGCAGAGCACCTGTACGGCGCCCTCATCGATCATGATCTGGCCCCGGGTCTGCAGATGACTCGCCAGCCACTGTTTGCGGGCAGCCATACGGCCCTGGTGGGGCAGCAGCAGCGTGCCCGCTGCCTCACCCGCCCGCAGCCGTGCAATGACGTGCGGAAGGCGGCCACCTACGATCACTGTGAAAGCACCGGAGCGGGCCGCCAGCCGGGCCGCCCGCAGTTTGGTCTGCATGCCACCCCGTCCAAGGGCACCGGCACCTCCGCCCGCCATCACATCCAGATCGGGGTCGCTGGCCTGGCGCTCGCTGATCAGCCTGGCATTGGGATTCTTGCGGGGGTCCTCATCGAACAGACCTTCCTGATCGGTGAGAATGATCAGCCCGTCGGCCTCAATCAGATTGGTGACCAACGCCCCCAGAGTGTCGTTGTCGCCGAACCGGATCTCGTCGGTAGCAACGGTGTCGTTCTCGTTGACAATGGGCACCACCCCCAGGTCCAGGAGCGTCCGCAGAGTGCTCCGGGCATTGAGGTAACGCCTGCGGTCTGACAGGTCATCATGGGTCAGAAGAACCTGTGCAGCGTGACGGTCATGACGCCGGAACTGGGCCTCCCAGGTCTGTACCAGCCCCATCTGCCCCACGGCAGCGGCTGCCTGCAGCTCGTGCAGATGCTCGGGACGTCGCCGCCAGCCCAGCCGGCTCATGCCCTCAGCCACGGAACCGGACGAAACGACGACAATCTCTACCCCTTCGTGGAGCAGCTCCGCAATCTGGTCTACCCAGCCGGCAAGGGCAGGCACATCCAGTCCGCTGCCATCATTGGTGAGCAGCGCACTGCCTATCTTGATCACCAGCCGTCGGGCGCGGCGCACCTGCACTCGTTCTGTCATGATT
>CAYMQO010000172.1:0-5081 GCA_964392405.1 uncultured Marinobacter sp. | reverse complement strand
TCCCCGAAAGGGCGCTGTATTCGATCGATGAATAGCTGGCAATCCACCAGTCTTCTCGGGCTGCCCGGGTGGCAACCAGCGCTGGTCCGAGGGCCTCCGGCGCCGGCTCCTGGTACTCCAGGGCGTCAGCCGGTGGCAGGGGGGTGACGGCTATTGCCGGCGCGCCGTCAGCCAGCCTCTGCAGGCAGCGGGTGAGCTCGCCATCGGCGCCGCCACTGCCGTTGAGCAGGTAGCCGAGCCCGCTCTGGTGCCAATCCTTAAGAGCTGCAGCGCCCACCCAGGTGCCATGACGGGCCCGGGTCAGGGCCACGTACAGTTTGCGGATATCCTCCCCCAGACGCTCCCGGTCGGCCCGGGCGATGTCTTCCGGGTCCGGATCGAAGATGGTCACCAGCTGGCCCTGATCGTTATGGTAGCGGACGAAGGCCTGTTTCTCGTTCTCAGCACGGAAGGTGGTGCCGAAGGGCAGGAACACCAGCGGGTATTCCAGCCCCTTGGATTTGTGAACAGTGATGACCTTGACCAGCCCGGCGTCGCTTTCCAGTCGCAACGCACGGTGTTCATCCTCGTCGTCCACCGTGCGCAGCAGATCGGTGTAGTGATGGATCAGGGCGTGCTCGCCATCCAGTTGCAGGCTGTCCTGCTGCAGCAGCTCGGCAATATGGAGGATATCGGTCAGGCGTCGTTCGCCATCAGGTTGCTGAAGAAGCCGGCCCGGTACTTCAAAATCCATCAGAAAACGACGCAGAGCCGGCAGGATTCCCTGGCGCTGCCATTGCTGCTGACAGCTGATGAACCGGTCGATCTCCTGCTCCAGGGCATTCTCATCGGTCAGTAACCGGTCCAGCCAGGGCCAGGGCAGGGCCAGGGTCGGGGTCGCCAGCGCGGTACGGGTCAGAGCCAGTTGCCGGGGCTCCGCGAAGGCTTTCAGCCAGCACAGAACCTCCGCCGCTTCCGGCGAGGCAAGCACCGAATCGCGATCGGAAAGATACACGCTGCGAATACGGCGCTGACGCAGCGCCTCCCGTACCACGGCCGCCTCGTTCCGGTTGTTCACCAGGATGGCTATATCGCTGGGCGTGAGGGGTTCGATATCAGCAGGGTTTTCGGCCCTGGCGAACCCCGCCTCATGCTGTTGACCGAGGGTGAGCAGTCGCGCGACTTCACTGGCGCAGGCTTCGGCCACCTGATCGGTAGCCCGGCCGCGGGGGAGAGGGACCGGCTCGCCCTCCTTATTCGTTTCTTCACTCTCCAGCGACCATAGCACCAGGCTGGGCTGGGCCTGGCCGTTAACCATCCACTGCCGCCGGGTGCCGTTGGCCGCCACAGGCTGGAAGGGTAATGGGGTGGTATCGCCCTTTCCAAACAGGAAAGCACCGTCACGGGCCAACTGGTCACCCAGCTCGAATACCCGGTTTACCGCCGCCACCATGTCGTCGGACGAACGGAAGTTACGGCCCAGGGTGTAGGTGCGATCCTGCACACCGGTGCGGGCAGCCAGATAGGTATAAATGTCGGCGCCTCGGAAGCCGTAGATCGCCTGCTTGGGGTCGCCGATCATCAGCAGGCAGGTGTCGGGGTTGTTGTCCGCCACCTGATAGATCCGGTCGAAGATGCGGTATTGCACCGGGTCGGTATCTTGGAACTCGTCGATCAGCACTGCCGGGAATTGGCGGCGGATAGTGGCCGCCAGTTGCGGGCCTTGGGGGCCCTGCAGGGCATCATCCAGCCGGGTCAACAGATCGTCGAAGCCCATTTCCGAGCGCTGCTGTTTCTCCGATTCCAGCCGGGCGCAGATCCAGGCGCTGGCATGGCGCAGGATGTCGGCACGGGCGCTGGGCAGGTTGGCGCTGAATTCCAGTATCCCGGCAATGGCGTCGAAAGCCGGGTGGTGGGGCACGGGGCCGTCGTCCTTGAGCTTGGTGGGCAGTACGTCTGGCATGTGATTTTTGAGCCCGGCACTGTTCAGGCCCTGTGGCAGCAGGTCGTCGGAGTCCGCCCAGGCCAGCAGATTATCCCAGGCGGTCACCATGGATTTACGGCTGCTGCCGTGCAGGCGCTTGCCCAGGTCAGTCAGCAGGTCGACAACTTCCTCCTGCCACTGGCGCCAGGGCAGGGCCTTGAGGGCATCGGAGCGTTCCTTGCGCTGACGCACAGCCGTCTCAATGGCGTCCTGCATACTTCCAGGCGTAGCAGTGGGCGAATCTGACAGCAGGTTGCGTACGGCTTTGCGCAGTTCCAGCGGTGTTTTCCAGTGGCTGAGCAGTTCCTCCATCTGTGCCGGCGGAAGGGGATAGGCGAAGGTGCGCCAGTAGTCCCGTACGACGTTGTCCAGCAGTTCTGTCTGATCGGTTTCCAGCTTGACCTGGAACAGGCTGCCACTGTCAAAGGCGTGTTCCCGCAGCATGCGGTTACACCAGCCGTGAATGGTGGACACTGCCGCCTCGTCCATCCACTCTGCCGCCAGCAGCAGCCGTTTACGGCAGGCCGGCCAGGTGGCGGGGTCCGGGTAGTGCTGATCCCGCAATTGGTAGATCAGGGCGGTTTCTGGCGCCGGGTCCGGATCGTCCGGATTGTCTGAGAATACCTCCGCCGCCTGGGCCAGCCGTGCCCGGATGCGGTCCCGCAGTTCCTTGGTGGCCGGTTCGGTGAAAGTGACCACCAGCAGATTGGGCGGGTCAATCCCTTGGGCAAGGGGGCTGTTCTCCGGCTGACCGTGGCCCAGGACCAGGCGCACGTACAGAATGGCGATGGTGAAAGTTTTACCGGTGCCGGCGCTGGCCTCAATGAGGGTGCTGCCGTTCAGGGGCAGGGTCAGCGGGTTGAGTGTGGCACTTCGGGTCATGACTGGCCCTCAATCTGTTCGCGGGCGGATTTGTTCTGTTCGGCTTCCCACAAGGGCAGATACAACTGATGGAGCAGGCCTTCAAACGCCGGGGTGACCAGTTGTTCAGCGGTGGCAACGGCCCGGCGGAGATAGCCTGGGTCACGGGCGAGCGCCGCTTCGAAGGTGTCTGTTGCGTTTTCAATGGCGCGGTCGTGATCTCCGGTGGACCGGCTCTGGTAGAAGCTGTAGATCCACGCGAATGCGGCGTCGCAATGCAGAGGCAGCACCTGGGTGGTCGCTTTCATCCAGGCGCCGAGAATGGCATCCAGGTGTTTCTGCGCCTGCTCCCGGGGTAGCGGATGGAAGATAACATTGCGGTTTTCTTCCTTGCCCAGTATCCGGGTCTGGAATGGCTGATCGGTCAGCTGGCCAGCCAGGTGGACCACCCAGTCATTCATCAGGTTGGCGTAGCGCACTTTCTTCTGATTGCCGGAGCCGGTCAGCAGGCTGGAACGGGACACGACCAGCCGGCACCGCTCACCGTCGTGGGCAATTCGCAGGTCGCTGATCAGGTCCAGCAATTCCACGGAGCCAAGGTCATTGCTGAAGCGGTGCTGGAAAACCACCGGCTCAGTCAGCGCTTCCGGCCACTGCCCGAGGGCTTCCCGGTAGCGCTGGTGCAGGTCCGGCAACCGTTCTGCCAGGGTCTGGCGCAAATGGTGCTCGGTCAGCCCCATGCCCAGTTCGCCCCGGCGGGCCAGGCGGTCCAGGGTCTGCTCAATGCGGTGTTGCAGCTCCTGCCCGTCGGCGGATTTCAGCACTGCGTTGTCGATCAGCTCCTGGTCCAGCCGCCAGCGGTCCAGCCCGTCCAGATCGAAGTTCTCGTTGTCGGTATCATCGTCTTCTACTTCGTCGAAACGTACCTGCAGGCGACGCTGGAAGAAGGTTTCCACGGGTCGTTTCAGGAAGTTCGCCAGTTCGGCCAGGGTCAGTGGCTCCTCTGGTGGTTGCCAGGCCAGGGCGTTCTGATCGGCGGATTCGGGTCTGTCGGGGCCGTGGGCACTGCGCCATTCCTTTTCGTAAGTGAACAGGCTGCGCCGCTTGAGAATGTCCGTCACGGGCCGGGGCGGGCTGTCCGCTTCCGGCCGCAGCGCGTTGTCCAGGGGGAAATAGGCCCGGCTGAACGGCTGTAGCGGGTGGCAGGTGGTAAGGGCAGCGGTCACCGGCTGCCCTGGCTGATCGCTGAGTCGCCAAAGACTGTTCAGGTGGTCCTGCAGCTGACTGACCAGTACCGAGGGCGGGCGTTCCGAGTCGTCCCGTATGCTGCGACCTACCCAGCTGATGTAAAGCTGCTCCCGGGCTGATAACAGCGCTTCCAGGAACAGGTAGCGGTCGTCTTCCCGGCGGGAGCGGTCGCCGGGCCGGTAGTCGTTGGCCATCAGGTCGAAGTCGACCGGCGGCCGGGAGCGGGGATAGTCGCCGTCGTTTATGCCCAGTAGACACACCACCCGAAACGGAATCGCCCGCATGGGCATCAGCGTGGCGAAATTGACCTTGCCGGCCAGAAAACGCTGGTTCAGTCCGTGCTCATCCAGACCCGCCAGGAGCGCGTCTCGGACAATGCCCAGGGGTAGCGGGACTTCTGCAAGCCCGGCAGCCAGGGCGTCCTCCAGCCATTGTTCGAGCTGGCGGCGGAAGCGGTTCAGTAACAGCAGGTCGTTGCCTTCCAGGTCCTGGAAGAAACGGCTCAGCATGTCGGCAAAGAGGGCTTCCCACTGCGGCGGCGTCCGGGGTGTCTGCAACTGGTGCCAGAGTGCTTCCAGTTGCTGCACAAAGGCGGACAGGCGCCCGGCCAGGCCGGCTTCCAGCCCGCCGACTTCCGGATAGGGTTCGATCTCCGACCAGGCTCCGTCATCCCCCATGCTGTAACCCAGCAGCATGGCCCGCAGCCCGGCCTGCCAGGTATTCCGTGACAGATCGTCGGGCAGTGTCAGGGTTTCCCGCTGCTGGCGATGCAGGCCCCAGCGGATATTGGCGCCTTCGGCCCAGCGCCGGGCCAGGGGGATATCTTCCTCGGCAATGCCGAAGCGCTGACGTACGCCGGGAATTTCCAGCAGGCTGAGGATTTCGCTGACCGCAAACCGGCTCTGGGGCAGTCCCATCAGGGTTTCAAGGGCGATCAGCACCGGTTCGTGGTGGCGCTGGCCCTGGTCAGAAATGGTAAACGGAATATGGCGCAGGTCGCCCGCATCAT
>CAYMQO010000171.1:0-5159 GCA_964392405.1 uncultured Marinobacter sp. | reverse complement strand
GGGTCGTCCATATGATGATTGCCGCCACCACCGTGCTGATCATCGCCTGCCCCTGCGCGCTGGGACTGGCAACCCCCATGTCGGTGATCGTCGGGGTCGGCAAGGCCGCCGAGTATGGCGCACTGATCCGCCAGGGAGACGCCCTGCAGACCGCAGGCAAACTGGACCTGGTGATTCTCGACAAGACCGGCACCATTACCGAAGGCCACCCGGTCGTTACTCAACTCCATGCCATCGATGGCGATACCAGCGAGCTGCTGGCACTGGCGGCCGGTCTTGAGCGCTATTCGGAGCATCCCCTGGCCCGGGCCATTCTCGAACGTGCAGAGTCCGACGGTGTGACCGACCGTCAGGTTTCCGGTTTCGAAACCCTCAACGGCAAAGGCGTTCGGGGCGAACTGGACGGTTCCCTGCTGCGGCTGGGTAACCGCCGTTGGCTGGAAAGTGTAGGGGTCGAGGTCTCTGACCTGGATCAGGCCGCTCAGGCGATTGCGGACGATGTAGGTACGCCGCTCTTTCTCGCCCGGGATAACCAGCCGCTAGGGGTGATTGGCGTCGCCGATGCCATCAAGAAAGACTCCGAGGCCGCCATTCGCCGCCTGCATGAGGCTGGCATCCGGGTCATGATGGTAACCGGTGATGTCCGGGCCACCGCCGACGCCATTGCCCAGCGGGCGGGTATTGATGAGGTCCGGGCCGAGGTATTACCCGAAGACAAGGCCGCCATCGTGGAAGAGATGCGCCGCAAGGGCTACACCGTGGCCATGGTGGGCGATGGCATCAACGACGCCCCGGCACTGGCCGCCGCCGATGTGGGTTTCGCCATCGGCACCGGTACTGATGTAGCTATCGAGAGCGCAGCCATTACCCTGATGCGGGGGTCCCTCCATGGGGTTGCGGATGCCATTGAGATTTCAAAGGCCACCGTACGTAACATCCGTCAAAACCTGTTTGGCGCTTTTATATACAATATCCTTGGCATTCCCATCGCCGCCGGCGTGCTTTACCCGGCCTGGGGCATCCTGATGAGCCCTATCCTGGCCGGCGCTGCCATGTCGCTGTCGTCGGTAACCGTGGTGACCAACGCCAACCGGTTGCGGCTGTTCCGCCCCCGCCGCCATGCCGTTGCTCAGGAGGGGAACCAATGACCACAGTATTCGTCAATCTTGCAGGGCTTGCCGCCATGGTCGCCATTGTCTGGTGGTTCTGGCTTGCAGAGCCTGATACCGATGCCGACAGCGACCAGCCTGATCACCACTGAGGACCGCTTTATGAAGAAATTTACCCTTGCCCTGGGCCTGATGGCTACCATGGCCTCCGCGCCGCTGGCCTGGGCCGATGATGACCTGGCCATCAAGGTCTACAAGTCACCCACCTGTGGCTGCTGCGGCGACTGGGTGGATCACCTGGAAGACAACGGCTTTACAGTGGATGTGACCGACACACAGCTAATGAACCAGATAAAGGTGGACGCAGGCCTGACCCCACAGCTGGCCAGCTGCCATACGGCTTTCATTGGCGATTACGTGATTGAAGGCCATGTGCCCGCAGCAGACATCCGGCGCCTGGTGGCCGAGCAGCCAGTAGCCCGTGGCCTGGCGGTGCCCGGTATGCCGATCGGTTCGCCCGGGATGGAGATTGGCGATCGCAAAGATCCCTATCAGGTCCTGCTGTTCAACGAATCGGGCCAGACCCGGGTGTTTGCTGACTACCATTGAGCCCTAAGAGGTTGACCGGCCACATTTTCTGCGAGGCGGCCGGTCAGCGTCATCGGTAATTTGCCTGAGCCGGAAGCCGGTCTCTCCTTTCTCGTCGAAGTTATAAACCGGTATACTCCCGCCAACAGTCACTTTAACCAGCCAGGTTTCATTCATGCTCAATGCCGACGCTCTCAACCAGTTGCGCCAGCTCAAAACCGACATCCGCGAAAACAAGGTGGTCTACCCCGGCACCGTCAAGGCCACCAACGGTCGTTTCGGCTTTGTGGCACTGGACGAGGGTCGCGATGTATTCCTGCCACCCGAAGAAATGCAGAAGGTCCTGCCCGGCGACCGCGTCACCGTCTCGGAAGTACCGGGTGAAAAAGGGCGTACGCAGGGCATTGTTGAGGAGCTGCTGGAAACCCGTCTGACGTCGTTCGTCGGACGCTATCTGGTCAAGGGTAAGGGCCATTTTGTGGCGCCGGAAGCACCCGGCGTGGGCCGCTGGATCTTCATCCCGCCCAGCGAACGCGGCGATGCGAAACCCGATGACTTTATCTATTGCCGTATCCTGCGCCACCCCATCAAGGACGGCAAGGGCCAGGCCGGCATTCTGCGGGTGCTGGGCAAGGCCGGCGATCCTGGTATCGAGCGTAACTATACGCTGGCCAGTTTTGATATGGACGATGAGTTCCCCAAGGCGGTGGAAGAACAGGCTGCAGGCCTATCGGAAGAGTCACTGACCGCTTTCCATGAGGGCCGCGAAGACCTCACGGACCAGCCCTACGTGACCATTGACAGCCCCGGCACCCAGGACTTGGATGACGCCCTGCTGGCCGAGCCCAACGTCACCGGCTGGCGCCTGTCGGTCGCCATTGCCGACCCCACCACCGTGATTGCCGAAGGTTCCCCGGCGGACCTCGAAGCCCGTCACCGGGCGACGGCCATTTACTTTCCGGGTGAACCCCGCCCCATGTTGCCGGAAGCCATCAGTACCCGCCTGTGTTCCCTGATGCCGGACACCCCGCGACTAGCGCTGGTGTGCGACCTGCAGGTGAACAACGACGGCAGTCTTGGCGAATATCGCTTCCGCCGGGCCGTGGTTCGATCCAGCGGCAAGCTCAGCTATGAGCTGGTGAGCCAGCTGCTGGAGGACCAGCACAACGAAGACACCGATGCCCTGCCCCCTGAGATCACCAACAACCTGGACCAGCTCCATCAGGCGGCAACGGCGCTGCGGAAATGGCGCACCGAACACGCCCTGGTGAATAGCGACCGGCCGGAGTTCCGTCTGCGGCTGGATGAAAACCGGCGTATCCGGACCATCGAGCCTGCCGTCCAGAACGAAGCCCATCGACTGGTGGAAGAGTGCATGGTAGCGGCGAATCGCTGTGCCGCTGACTTCCTGGCCCAACAGGACCACGGCCTGTTCATCGCCCACCCGGGGCTTCGGGATGACCGGGCGGACAATATCCGTACCCTGCTTGAGCGCTACGCGCCAGAGCTTGCCTCCATCGACCCCGCCACACCGGAAGGTTTCCGGGAACTGATGCTGAAAACCTCCACGCTGGAGGCTGAGGTGCCGGTAAAAACCATCATCGCCCGTCAGCTCGCCCGGGCTGAAATGGTGTTTGAGGCGGCACCCCACCAGGGCATGGGCCTGCCCGCGTACACCATGTTCACATCGCCATTACGTCGCTACGTGGACTTCTACGTGCACCGGATTATCAAGGCTGCGTTGTGGGGCGAATCCCACGAGCGCCTGGAACAGGCTGGGCTCGGCGAGCTTCAGGCCACCCAGATCCAGGCCCGGCAGGCCTCCGGCGCCCTCGAAAACTGGCTCAAAAGTGACTACGCGCGGCAACTGGACAAGGCGGCCACCTACACCGGAACCATTGTTCGCACCATTCCGGCAGGCTTCTTTGTGCGCCTGGATGACAACGGTCTGGAAGGCTTCGTCAGCTGTAAGACGCTGTCCGGTAAATTCAGCTTTGACCCGATCACCCTGCGGCTTGAAGCCACCAAGGGCGCCCGCTTCTTCCAGCTGGACCAGGCAGTAACGGTCAAGGTGGCTGAGATCGATGACGAACGCCGGCAGATCCTGTTTGAGCTGGTGTCTGAGACCGTGGACAGTAAAAGCGGAGACCAGAAGGCGGCAGCCGCCACTTAAGCCCTGTTACTGAAGGCCGGGGGGGTTACCCGCCGGCCCTTTCCTTATCCGCCTCGGCCAGCATCCGGCTGAGGCGCTCGTCCTTCTCCCGCCAGAGAGCACCCAGCCAGTCCTTGAGCTGACGCCGGTAATGGGCATCTTTTGAGTAGTCCCGTCCCTTCAGCTCATCCGGAATCCGGTGGGTATGAATCTCCATGCGGATCTCGCTGACCCGGCCGCAGACAAAATCCCAGAAACTGGGCGCACCGCCGGGGTAGGCAATGGTCACATCGACCAGGGTCTCCATGGCATCACCCATGGCGTCCAGCACAAACCCGACAGCGCCGGCCTTGGGCGGCAGCAGATGCTGGTAAGGGGTTTTCTGCCGGGCTTGCTTCTCCGGCGTAAAGCGCGTTCCCTCAACAAAGTTCATGACGCTGACGGGCGTGAAGCGGAACTTCTCACAGGCCCTGCGGGTGGTCTCCAGGTCCTGGCCACGTTTTTCAGGGTGCTTCAGCAGATACTGGGGCGAATGCCGCTTCATAAAGGGGAAGTCCAGCCCCCACCAGGCAATACCCATCACAGGTACCCAGATCAGCTCCTTTTTCAGAAAGAACTTGAGAAACGGCGCCCGGCGATTGAACACCCACTGCATGGCCAGAATGTCCACCCAGCTCTGGTGATTACTCAATACCAGATACCAGCTTTCCCGTTCCAGCTCGTCGGCACCGGTGACTACCCACCGAGTGCGCTGGGTGAGCCGCATCCAGAGCTTGTTGCCGGCAACCCAGGTTTCAGCCACCCAGATGATCATCCGGGTACAGGCCACACGAAAACCCTTGTGGGGGATGATCAGCTTGAGCAGCGCCGGCACATACAGAAAAAGCGCCAGGCACAGGGTATTGAGAACCAGCAGGATGATAGCAATGACGCCGACCAACGGCTTAGGCAAGAATCCCAACATCGTGTTGTCCATTACTCCGGTGTTATAAAGCGTGCATGATAACAACGCATGGAACGATTGGGCAGGCGATAACTCCCTGTGGAAGCGAGAAAATCAGCTGTAGATCCACAAGCGCTTTTAAATCCGCCAAACCGGTGTATGTTATACAGGCCGGAATGGAAACACCCAACCCGAAAGTCAGGAGACACGCAATGAGCAAAGTAACCCTTGATGGCAATCCGCTGGAACTCAGCGGTACTTTTCCCCAGCCAGGCGATACCGCACCGGACTTTACCCTAACCACGGGTGATCTTCAGGAGGTGGGGCTGGACAAGTTTGCCGGTAAGCGCAAGATTCTGAACATCAT
>CAYMQO010000170.1:0-5167 GCA_964392405.1 uncultured Marinobacter sp. | reverse complement strand
CGGTCGCTTACCGGTTACCTGACAGACTCTGGACATGTTTGCCTCCGACCTGAGCGTGGGTCCTGAATACGAATTCGTTTGACGTTCTATTTAAAGGGACGCTTTTATACCAGAGCCGGGCCCGTAACGCAAAAAATTGTTGGGAAATTGTTCAGCCGCAGGCGGGTTCACATCAGGCCCCGTTCAGCCAGCGAAACAATCTCTCCATGGCCTACAACCATATGGTCCAGCACGCGAATGTCGATCAGTCCCAGCGCGTCTTTCAGGCGCCGGGTCAGGGAAATATCTGCCTGGCTGGGTTCGGCAATCCCTGATGGATGGTTATGTGCGAAAATCACCGCGGCCGCGTTGTAGTCCAGTGCCTGCCGGACCACTTCACGGGGATACACTGCCGCACCATCGATGGTGCCCCGGAACAGCTCCTGGTAGCGGATGACCCGGTGGCGGTTATCCAGAAACAGACCGGCAAAGACCTCATGGGGCTGGGTTCCCAGACGTGAGCCCAGGTAGCGCCGGGTCTCTTCCGGTGAAGTCAGTGGATCACCCTGGCGTACCGGCTCATCCATCACCCGCCGTGCCATTTCCATTGCTGCCTGCACCTGAGCGTATTTGGCAGTGCCCAGTCCCCGAACCCGGCAAAAGTTGTTGTGAGACGCCGTCATCAGCCCTCGCAGGCTGCCGAACTCGTCCAACAGGTGGCGGGCCATGGCCATCACTGGCATGCCGGCGGTGCCGGTACGCAGGAAAATGGCAAGCAATTCGGTATCAGACAGGCTTTCAGCACCGTGGGCCAGCAATCGCTCCCGCGGTCGTTCATCCATCGGCCACTGGGGCCTTGTGCTGGTATCCATCCCGGATCCTTATCTCTGCGTCCTGCATCTGGTATGACGGCCGGGATTCTAGCATATCCGGGGCTCTGTCGGTGAAGTGACGGCAATGTTATCGTATGGCCCCTATTGTTCTGAATTCCGAACGCATCGGACACGGGTATGACGGAGACACCATGAACAGACCGAACATTCTGCTGGGTATTACCGGCGGCATTGCTGCCTATAAAAGTGCGGAGCTGGTCCGTCTGCTCAGAAAGGCCGGCTACCCGGTCCGGGTAATCATGACCCGGGGTGCCGAAGCGTTCGTGGCGCCGATGACGTTTCAGGCCCTGAGCGGCGAGCCGGTGCGGAACTCGTTGCTGGACCCGGAAGCTGAAGCGGGGATGGGGCACATCGAACTGGCTAAATGGGCTGACCTGGTGGTGGTTGCGCCGGCGTCTGCTGACTTCATGGCCCGACTGGCCCACGGTCTGGCTGATGATTTACTGGCCACCGTCTGCTGTGCGACCGAGGCGCCCATTGCGCTGGCGCCCGCCATGAACCAGGCCATGTGGGGCAATCACCGCAACCGCCGCAACGTCCGGTTGCTGGAAGAAGACCCGCAGATTACCCTCTGGGGGCCGGATGAGGGCAGTCAGGCCTGCGGTGATACCGGTCCCGGACGAATGCTGGAGGCGGTCACTCTCTTTGGACTGATTGACCAGTTTGAGGTGACTCCGCCCGAAACGGTTACCCCTCTGCTTTCCGGGCGGCGGGTCATTATCACGGCGGGCCCCACCCGCGAGCCCATCGATCCGGTCCGTTACATCAGTAATCACAGCTCCGGCAAAATGGGGTATGCCATTGCCGAAGCGGCCCGCAACGCAGGGGCCAGCGTTACTCTGGTGAGCGGCCCGGTCAGCCTGTCCGCTCCTGTGGGCGTGGCGGTGGTGCCCGTGCAGACGGCAGAAGACATGCTGCAGGCCAGCAGTAAAGAAGTCGACAAGGGCGCCGACATCTTTATCGCCACCGCTGCGGTCGCCGATTACCGGGCGGCGGCGGTAAAGGATGAAAAGATGAAGAAGTCCAGCGACACCCTGACGCTGGAGCTGATCCGCAATCCCGACACGCTCGCGACCATTGCGGCCCGTGACGATGCGCCTTTCACCGTCGGGTTTGCGGCGGAGACGAGCAATGTCGCCGCCTATGCCACTGACAAGATGAAGCGCAAGAAGCTCGCCATGATCGTCGCCAATGATGTGTCTGACTCCGCCATCGGTTTTAACAGCGACCAGAACGCCGTCACGGTATTCTGGCCGGGCGGTGAACAGGCCATGGGGCCGGCGCCGAAAAGCGAGATTGCCCGCCAGCTGATCACCCTGATCGCCCAGCGCATGTCAGCCAATAACTAATCTTCCCGACAGGAAAAATCCCATGAGCACCCAGCCCGTGCAGATGCGTATTCTGGATGACCGCATTGGTGAGGACATCCCCATGCCCACCTACGCCACCGGAGGCTCGGCCGGCCTTGATCTACGCGCCTGCCTGAAAGCTCCGGTGACCCTCGAGCCTGGTGAGTCCGTGCTGATTCCGACCGGACTTGCCATTTATATTGAGGATCCGTCCCTGGCGGCCATGATCCTGCCCCGCAGCGGCCTGGGTCACAAGCATGGCATCGTACTTGGTAACCTGGTGGGTCTGATCGATTCGGATTACCAGGGGGAGTTAATGGTGTCCTGCTGGAACCGGGGCACCACGGCATTCACGGTGAACGTTGGGGAGCGCATCGCCCAGCTGGTGCTGGTACCGGTGGTACAGGCCCGGTTCGAGCTGGTCGAAGAGTTCCACGCCAGTGAACGGGGCGAAGGCGGATTTGGCTCCACCGGACGGCATTGAGAAAGTTTCGAATACGCCAAACGTGTCATTAACGGAATCATGTAACCATCTATACTGTCAGCAAATCATCCTTTGACTGAAGACGCAGTATTGCCAGGTCGTCGAGACGGAGCCGATCATGAAATTTGGCAAAAAAAAGGAGCAGGCCGCCGAGTCATCGGTAGCGGCCGCTTCGGATAACAACAAAGCCATGGGCAAAGGCCGGGCGCAGAAAGAATCTACCGGTAGCAAGGTGCGGAAACTATCCTCCGTGGCCGCCGGCCAGGCGTTGGCCGTGGTCGTTTCCGGGCTGATTGTCGTGGCGCTGATGTATCTGCTGGTGCTGCAGCCGGCGGAACAGCGCGAACAACAGCTTGCTGCCGAACAGGGCGCAGAACTGGCAGCTCAGCGACTGGAGCAGCGTATCACCCTGTTGCAGTCCCTGACTGACGGGCTGGGGGCACAGAACTCGGTCCGGTCCGCCCTGACCGAGATCGGTGGCGCACGCAAGCTGGCCACCGAGTTGCAGGCGCTGATGCCCGGTGTCGAGCGCGTGTTCCTGTTTCCCTATGGCGCCATACCCCGGCGGGCCGATGATCAGGCCGGCCTGGGCTTTGCCACCCTGGATCTGGCCCGGCGTGCGGAGTCTGGCCGTGCCGTCGCACCGGACGCTTTCCCTGGCGACGGTGGCTGGCGTGTCCAGATGGCAACCCGGGTACGCAACCCGGCAACGGAAGTGGTCGAGGGCACCCTGGTGGTTCAGTTCGACGCGCGGATTCTGGCTGATGTGCTCGGCAGCCCGGGCGGAGAAACCACTCTGGTGCAGACGGTAGCCGGTCAGTCCCGGGACGTGGCCAGCCGGGGGCAGGGAACGGGGCCGGAAGTCACCCGGTCGTTACCGGTGCCGGACTGGACACTGCGTTACCGGCTGCAGCCGGCGACGGAATCCACACCATCCATATTGCTGATGGGCCTGGTCGTCATCGGCTTTCTGCTGGCAGCGGTGGTTGTCTGGGTCATGCTGTCATCCGCCCAGACAGCCATCCGCAAGGAAACCAACCGGCTGGTGCAATGGGCCAACAAGGCCTTCTCCGGTGACCATATCGCGCCGCCCCGGTTCCGCTGGGAAATGCCGGCTGTGCTGGCTGAGGTCCTGCACCGCTTGGGCAAGGCGGCTGAAAAACGGGTTGAAGGCACCAGCCGCAAGCCGGCGGAAGCCAAATCTGCGCCGGTTGGCGGATTCGATCTGGACGTGGACGAGCCCCTGTTCCAGGAACGGGATATCCCGGAAATCGACATGCTCGATGGGGATGAAGACGTGCTTGGCTTTGGGGAAAGCCCGGGCGGGGCCATGCCGGAGGTGAGTGAAGCCCCGGTGCCGGCAGCTGAACTGTCACCGGCCATTTTCCGCGCTTACGACATTCGCGGCATCGTGGGGGAAACCCTGACGCCGGATATTGTCCGGCTGATCGGCCAGGCCATCGGGTCCGAGGCGCTGGATCGCCAGCAGGACGTCCTCTGTATCGGTTATGACGGTCGTCACTCCAGCCCGGAGCTGGCGGATGCCCTGGCCCAGGGTGTTCTTGCCACTGGTTGTAACGTTATCCGCATCGGCGCCGTACCGACGCCGGTGCTGTACTTTGCCACCTACCATCTGGGCACCGGCTCCGGCGTCATGGTAACCGGCAGCCATAACCCGGCCAATTACAATGGCCTGAAAATCATGCTGGGGGGCGAAACCCTGGCGGAAGAGGGCATCCAGAAGTTACTTCAGCGGGCCCAGAGCGGTGATTTCCACCAGGGTCAGGGCAGCGCATCCGATCAGGATGTACGCCGGGATTACCTGGACCGCATTGTTGGCGATATCGCCGTGGCTTCGCCGCTTAAAGTGGTGGTCGACGCCGGCAACGGCATTGCCGGCGAGCTGGGTCCCATTCTTCTGGAAGAGCTTGGCTGTGAGGTTATCCCGCTTTATTGCGACGTGGATGGCAGCTTCCCCAATCACCACCCGGACCCGGGCAACCCTGATAATCTGCAGGACCTGATCGACCGGGTTCAGCAGGAGGGTGCCGATCTTGGTATCGCCTTTGACGGTGACGGGGATCGCCTTGGTGTTGTCACCAACGAAGGCCGGATTATCTGGCCCGACCGGCTGCTGATGCTGTTTGCCCGGGATGTGGTTTCCCGCAACCCCGGCGCCGATGTACTGTTTGACGTCAAGTGCACCCGCCGTCTCAACAGTGTAATTGCTGAAGCGGGGGGCCGTCCGGTCATGTGGAAAACCGGCCACTCGCTGATGAAGGCGAAAATGAAGGAAACCGGTGCCCTGCTGGCGGGTGAGATGAGCGGCCATGTCTTCTTCGCTGAACGCTGGTACGGCTTTGACGACGGTCTTTACGCCGCTGCCCGGCTACTGGAAATTCTCGGCATCGAGGATCGTCAGGCCAGTGAAATCTTCGCGGAATTCCCGGAAGATATCAGCA
>CAYMQO010000169.1:3704-5179 GCA_964392405.1 uncultured Marinobacter sp. | reverse complement strand
ACAGTAAAAGCAGCGTTATCTCACGTCCTTTTCTGGCCCTGCCACAGGGTCATCTGTACAGTCCGACGCTTTAAAATTAACGAGGATTAATGAATGGAATCGAAAACCCTGCCACGGATTGACGAACTCGTGTCTGCGTTGTTACGTGGTTTCAAAAAACAGCTGCTCATCATTGCCGGTGTGTTGTTCGCGTTCTTCCTGTCGATGGCTTCATTCTTTACCACTGAGCTCGGTTATACCTATGTTGTGCAGGACACGCTGTTCGGCACGATCCGCGTGTTTACCGAACCTGGCGTGCATTTCCGGGTCCCTTTCTTCTCGAACGTGTATACCTACAATCAGGCCATGACCCTGAACTTCGGTAATCAGGAAGACGGCGAGCGGGTCCGGTCTACGCGACAACTGACCAACGTGGAGGTACAGTTTGCCGACACCTATACCGCGCAGATCCCGGCCACTTTCCGCTTCCGCCTTTCCAGCGATCCGGAAAAGGTCATCGCCATGCACCGGGAATTCCGCAGCTATGACAACCTGCTGGACTCTCTGCTGGTGAAGAATGCCAAGAACGTTACAGTGGTCACCGCAACCCAGTATACGGGCGAAGAGTTTTTCCAGGGCGGCCTGAACAAGTTCAAGGTTCAGTTGGAGGACCAGTTGCAAAACGGTCTCTATGAGACCGAGCGCCGGCAAGTGGAAGTGGAACAGACCGATCTGGCCGCGATTTCATCCACCAACAACAATGCCGACCGCCTGGAGCGCAAAATCCAGCTGGTCTGGAAAAACATCATTTTGCAGGACAAATCTGGTCAGGCCAAACGTCTCGCCAACCCGCTTGACGCCTACGGCATCCAGGTTCGTCAGGTCACCATCGGCCGCCCTCTGCCGGAAAAACGTCTCGATGAACTGCTGATCAAGAAAAAGGACCTGGTCGCCAAGCGAATCACCGCCATCCAGGCCCAGGAAACCGCCCGGGCAGAAGCGAAAACCGCTCAACTGGTGAAGGAAATCGAAAAAGCCAGAGCCATCCAGGACGCCCAGCGGGCCAAGGAACTCGCCATTATCTCAAAGCAGAAAGAAGTAGAAATGGAGCGCCAGCAGGCTGAACTGGAGCGGGTCCGTAAGGAGAAGGAAAAAGCGGTTGCCGTTCTGGAGAAGCAGAAGGAACTGGATGTGTCCCTGGCGGAGCGGGATATCCAGAAAGCCAACTCCGAAGCCGCTACCTTTGCCGCCAAGGCCATCCGGGAACAGGGCCTCGCGGAGGCCGAAGTCGCGAAAGCCCACCTGCTGGCGAAACAGGCTGCCCGGGACATCTATATGGCGGAAATCGAGCGTGATATTGCCAAAGTCATGTATCCGGCCCTTGCAGAAGTGACGATCGACATGCCGGACTACTTCGTCCAGGGACACCCGGGCACGCCGGTGAACAGCCTGGAAGTGTTCACCAGCCTGGGCGCTATGGAGAAAATCCGCCAGCA
>CAYMQO010000169.1:0-3604 GCA_964392405.1 uncultured Marinobacter sp. | reverse complement strand
ATCACAGCCAGTTCCGGCTTCTGTCGGAACGCCGTTTCCTGCCGTTCTTCATTACCCAGTTTGCCGGCGCCTTTAACGACAACCTGTTCCGCAATGCCCTGCTGTTGCTGGTGACCTTTTCCACCGGCGGCCTGCTGGGGTTGTCGTCGGAAGTAGTGGTTAACCTGGCCGCCATGCTGTTTATCCTGCCGTTCTTCCTGTTTTCGGCCATCGCCGGTCAGGTCGCGGACCGTTATGAGAAGGCCAGGGTCATTCGCTGGGTCAAGCTGGCGGAAGTCGGCATTATGGGGCTGGCCGCCATCGGCCTGTGGTACGGCTGGTACGGCCTGTTGCTGGTGCTGCTGTTTCTCACCGGCGTGCAATCGGCGTTCTTCGGGCCCGTCAAGTACGCCATTCTGCCCCAGGTGCTGCGGGACCCGGAGCTGGTCGGCGGTAACGCCCTGGTGGAAATGGGCACCTTCGTCGCCATCCTGCTGGGTACCCTGGCGGCCGGGGTTTTCATGGCCGGCCCAGCCCCGGAAAAACTGGTGGCGGTGTCGGTTATGGCACTGGCGGTCATCGGGTTGGTAGCCGCGCTGCGGGTACCCGCCGCCGGCGTGGCTGACCCAGACCTCAAGGTCCGGCTGCAACCCCTGCGGGAAACCTGGCGGCTGATGGCCATCGCCCGGGAAAACCACGCCGTGTTCCTCTCCATCATGGCCATTTCCTGGTTCTGGTTCCTGGGTGCGGCCTACCTGACCCAGTTCCCCGGCTTCGCCAACGTCAACCTGGGTGGTGATGAAACCGTCGTTACCCTGTTGCTGGCGCTGTTCACCATCGGTATCGCCCTGGGCTCCATGGCCTGCGAACGACTGTCCCGCCGTCGCATCGAGCTGGGCATTGTGCCGATCGGCTCCCTCGGCATCAGCCTGTTCGGGCTGGACCTGTATCTGAACACCCCGGCCAATCCCATTCCCTCGGACTGGTGGCTGCTGATTACCGACGCTCACTATCGGCAGGTGGCCATTGACCTGCTGGCCATCGGCATCTTCGGCGGCCTGTTCATCGTGCCCCTGTATGCCTTCGTGCAGCGGGAGACCGAGCCGGCCAAACGGGCCCGGGTGATCGCTGCGCTGAACGTATTCAATGCCCTGTTCATGGTGGCCAGCGCCGCCATCGCCATGCTGATGCTGGGGCTGATCGGTCTGTCCATTCCGGAGTTTTTCCTGGTGCTGGCGGTGATGAACCTGGTGGTCACCGGTTACGTATACCATCAGGTGCCGGAGTTCACCCTGCGTTTTATTATCTGGCTACTGTCGCATACCCTGTACCGGGTGCGGCACCACAACCTGGAACGGATACCCGAAGAAGGCCCGGCATTGCTGGTCTGCAACCATGTTACCTATATGGATGCCCTGGTGATTGCGGGCGCCGTACGACGGCCGGTTCGTTTCGTGATGCACTACCAGATTTTCAAAACACCGGTAATGGGCACGTTTTTCCGGATGGCCCGGACCATCCCCATTGGCCCACGGGCCACCGTACCCGAGATCTACGACGCCGCCTTCGAGCGAATCGACGAGGAGCTGGCCAAGGGTAACCTGGTATGTATCTTCCCGGAAGGCAAACTGACCCGGGACGGCGAGGTGGACAGCTTCCGGCCCGGCGTAGAACACATCCTGGCCCGGCGCCCGGTGCCGGTCGTACCCATGGCCCTGCAGGGCCTGTGGGGCAGTTTCTTCAGCTACTGCGGCGGCCCGGTGTTCCGCCATCGGCCAACCCGGTTCTGGTCAAAAATCCACCTGTTGGCGGCAGACCCCGTACCCGGCGACCAGGCCACAGCGGCCGGGCTGGAAGCGCAGGTCAGAGCGTTGCGGGGGAGGAGTCGATAACCGGGGCGCGATACTCGTCTGACAGCCCGCTTTCCAAAGTTTCATTTTTCACCAATCCTGAAACAAGTATGATGCATACCGGTTTAAATTCGACAGAGCCAGGAGAGCGCCATGCTGACCCCAAGTCAGGAGCATCTGATCGAGGCCACCGCGCCGGTTGTTGCTGAACACCTTGAAACCATCACCGCCCGTTTCTACCCTATTCTGTTCGACCGGTACCCGGAGGTGCAGGCGCTGTTCAATGTGAGCCACCAGGCCAGTGGCGATCAGGCCCGGGCACTGGCGGCAGGAGTACTGCGATACGTGGGCCTTCGTAAACAACCGCCGGCCGCCAGCGAGGCTATGACGGCCGCCATCAGCAAGCACGTTTCTCTCGGCATTCAGCCGGAGCATTACCCGATGGTAGGCGAGTGCCTGATGGCCGCCATTGGCGAGGTGCTGGGCGATGCCGTCACCCCGGACATCGCAGATGCCTGGGCAGAACTCTACAACGAGCTGGCAGAACTTCTGATCGATGCGGAACAGCGTGTATATCAGGATTTTGCCAGCCGCCCGGGTGGCTGGCAGGGGTTGCGCCGGTTTCGGGTGGCCCGCCGCCGGTCTGAAAGCGCCGTAATCACTTCCTTTGAACTGGAGCCGGTGAATGGCGCTGAAGTGGCAGCGTTTGAGCCGGGGCAATATGTCGGGGTCCGGCTGATCATCAATGGCCAGCCAACTTATCGCCATTACAGCCTGTCGGATGTTCCCAATGGGCACAGCTACCGGATATCCGTGAAACGCGAGGACACGGGCCATGTCAGCCGCTTCCTCCATGACCACGCCACAGAAGACTTTGAGCTGGATCTGCTGCCCCCGGCTGGAAACCTGACTCTGCAAGGGGACGAGCCGCTGCTTCTGATCAGCGGTGGTGTAGGCCAGACCCCGCTGCTGCCGATGGCTAAACACGCCGTCTCCGAGGGGCGCCCGGTGGTGTACCTCCACGCGGCCCGGGACCCGGATCACCATGCGTTCCAGTCGGAGCTTTCCGAGCTTTCGGGCCACTACCCTGACCACTTCCGGGCGGTGGTAATGTATGAAACAGCGCCTGAAAATACATGCGCCGATTATCTGGGAAGGGTCACCCCCGACATCATCGGCGCCTGCCTGCCAACAGCTCAGGCCCGCTGCTACTTCGTCGGCCCGCAGGGATTCATGACAGCGGTAAATAACTCTCTGGAAGCGCTGGGCATTCCGCAGGCCCGTCGCCACTATGAACACTTCGGGCCATCGAGGCCCCTGGGCTGAAGAATAGCGAGGCACCGTTCACTGATATGTAATACCCAGGCACGACTATGTCCATTCCTTCTCAACGGAACTATAAGGGAACTAGAAGGACGTATGACGCGATCATCTCAGCAAGGCAAAGATTGGAGACCGTCCATGGCTTAGTCCGAAGAAGCCGCAGGCACTATCGCCCGATCGAACCCGTTCTCTTGGGCGATATGGTTACATAACTCATCATCTCGTCCTTCATCCGCCAGCAGTAACGAATGAGCCGAAATGAGCTCGCCAGTTTGGCGGTCAGTTGACCGCACCGACAGCATGGACTTAATGGGTGAGTAGGCCGCGCCCTCAATTCTGTATATGAAATACTCAAGTATGGTGGCTGACGAAACGCCAGTTTCCACTTCCGTCTTAAGTACCGGTAGCGCGTAATCGCCGTGGGTGCAGTTAAGCTTGACGACCTCTTCCAG
>CAYMQO010000168.1:0-5209 GCA_964392405.1 uncultured Marinobacter sp. | reverse complement strand
GGCACCAATAATAATCAGATCGTA
Source organism: uncultured Marinobacter sp. (assembly GCA_964392405.1). Lineage (GTDB taxonomy): Bacteria > Pseudomonadota > Gammaproteobacteria > Pseudomonadales > Oleiphilaceae > Marinobacter. Next base: position 5,185 of record CAYMQO010000168.1, on the reverse strand, counting down.
ATCCCGGGATTCAGACACATGGACTCCTGTTCAGCTTGGTAATTCAGACGGGGGCGGTGGTCGCTGGCAACCAGCGGGCGGTCAGGAGACCTGCGATCCAGTCCTCGCACGTGCCGCATCGGGTGACCTGAACAATACGAAGTCTTCGTACTCCCCCAGTCTGACGGTGCCCAGACTGCGGAAACCTTCCGATTCGTAGAATGGCAGATACCGGCTATTGCCCGTGTCCAGCACCAGTCCGGTGCCCTGCGGATTCTGCGAGCATCGCTCTTCCACCGCCGACAGCAACCGGCGGCCATAGCCCCGGTTCTGATATTTGGGATGAACCCCCATCAGGGGGAGCTGGTAAGATCCCTCGGCAGGCAACATGCTACGGATTTTCTCATGATAATCCAGATAACGCCGGGTCGAGGCAAATCCTGCTGTCATGATCATGCGCAATCGCCAACTGAACTGTTCGGTCAGATTGAGGCGAAGTTGGGGCTCACCAATAAACGCTACGGCGACCAGGGTATCATCAGCCATGACCCCGATGGCGTCCTGACCCAGCTCGGAATAAAGACTGAGCAGCTCGCGAATGGTCGCCCGGACCCGCTTGTCGTAGCCGGGCCGGCGATGGTCAAACAGATACTGAAAGGTAGGTTCGTGCCGGTACGCCTGGTAGAGAATGGACTTGGCCTCACTGAGCGCAGTTTCATCAAGCTGCACAATGGAAAGCTTTCGGGCAATCTTGTTATCGTTGTCTGCCGTTGCCATGCCGTCTGCCATCAAGAAGGTCCCCTTCGGTCAGCGTTACACCTTTAAAGCAGTCTGGTTTTGTTACTTTCCCTTATCAGTCGTTAAATTGCCAGCGTCAGGCGCACGGAAACAACCCCCGGCGCACCCCGACGGTCCATTGCCGCCTGGTCAATCAATATGCCATGTTCACTATTGAGGTTTTCCAGCCACTGCGCCACCTGGCCAAAAGGTACGTCTTCCAGCCAGACCCTGATTGCACTGTTGCCGCTGGGCTCAAAACGTTGCAGATTCAGGCCCGCCTCCCGGGCGGTTCCGGTGACGGTGGCCATCAGCTCCCGCTCGTTGGCGGGCTGATTTGCAGCCCTTGTGCCTGTGGTCGCCCCACCGCCTAGACTCCGTATGGCTTCCCTGTTCTGTTGCATCCAGGACAGCAGCTCGGTGGCATGGTCCCGGGCGTTGACTGCATCTGTGTGGTAGGTGTGCACTGGCCGCCAGACAGCAAAATATACAAGGGCAAGCAGTACCGCCAGAATCATCAGCTTCAGTGCCTGCTGGTCCCGCTTTGGCAAATGGTCATAGCGGGCAATCAGACGGGTTACGGATGGATTTTCCCTGAACTTCCTGATCACGGTCAGCCTCCTGATACCGTTAGACGGGCACGGGTACCGTCAGAGTCGTTGACCACCGAGCCAATGCTGGCGTCCAGGCCCTGGCTGGTGATGCCCGAGCGCAGGGCATTGAGTCGTTCGTAGCTGTCGGCACGCACGTCAACCACCAGTTCACCCCGGGAACTCGTGTAGTTCACCGAATTGAAGACCACCGCCTGGTTGCCGGGCAGTTGACTGTACTGATGGCCGGTGTACTTCATCAGCGGCAGGAATCCGGCATCGCCGCCCTGCTGACTGGCTACCCGAAGCTGGCCTTCGATAATACGGCGGACGTTTCGCGGAGTGGCCCGTCGATCCTCAGGAAACGCCTGACGATAGACAGCCATCGCCTGGTCTTCCAGTGCGTTGGCCTGCTGCTGATGGTAGTAGCCCATACCCAGATGGGTTCCGATCGCCAGCACAAACCACACGGCCGCAACGGCGATCGCCGGACGCCAGACCCGAAGAACGCCGCCTTCCCGTTGTCGCGGCGCATAATTGCCCTGACAGAGATTGATGGGGTCGGTGACGTGATGGTAGTGGGCGCTTGCCAACAGCTCAACCACCGCGCCTTCCATGGGCTCCCGGTGCACGCTGAGCCTCGGGTTAGCCACCATCGCTGACACAGAAGCCTCGTTGGCGGCAAAGGCGTCACCGGTTCCGTAAATCACAACCTGGAGTTCCGCTGCCACCTCATCTTCGGTGGGCATGGCAAGGGTCTGGGCGAACACGCCGAGGTTTTCGGCCTTCATGGTCATCCACTCGCCGCGCTTGGACGCCAGCAGTGCGATGTCCTCGCCCAGACAGATGGCCCAGTCATGATCCCGTAATGGAACCAGAGCCGCATCCGGGAAGATCGCTTCGAGCTCGGCGCTTTCCCAGTCCAGAAATGTTTCCCGCCACAGCGCCATCCTCTGGTGGTCAATGGCAGCAACCCGGTAGCCGTCCCCGCCCACATTGCCCAGGGCCAGGTGGACGGTGTCAACATCCTGCGCCAGTTGTTCCTCAACAGCGAACGGCAGCGCCTGGCGTATGTAACGCGCCTGTTTCGCGGGAATATCCGCAAAGCAGAACAATGCTTCATCGCCGGGAATCAGCGCGATCAGGCGGACGCCTTCGAGGGAATTCCGGCCAAGTCCGTCCTCGATGCTCTCCCGGGTTTCCTGCACACCGCTGGCCTGCAGTTCTCCGCTGGCGTCGAGCAGAACCCAGTCCAGTTGCAACTCGCCGCCGGAAGGGTCTGCATCGCCGGAGGCCGGCCTTACATACAGGTGATATGACATGGCATTCGTCCTTGTTCTATTCCTCGGAAACCCCGTAGGCTTCCTTGGTGATTCTGTGTTTCTGGCCGGTGTCCCGGCGGACCACTAACAGCTCACCTTCGCTGCTGCGATACAAAGTGCTGACGAGGTTCGTCACCCGGTCGTTCCAGGTGATCCGGGAAACCACCTCAAAAAACTCCGATCGTACCTTGAGGCCCTGGGGCCTGAGGCCAAGGCCGGCAAACTCCGGCAGGGCCGTAAAGTCACCGGTGGTCAGAAACCGCTGCTCTTTTCTCCGCTCTACCACCGCATTGGCCTGCTGGTCTGTAATCTGCTGGTGAAGCGAACGGATAACCGGCACTGACGCCATGTTAACATTGATGCCTGTGCCTGAAACCGGAAGCGCCGCAACATATGGACGCATGAGCTGATAGGCTTCTTCCGTCATGCCCTCGATCAGCCGCAGTTCGGTTACGCTGACAAACGGCTGGTTGGCGGCACGGTATGGTGGATCCTTCATCAGGTACTGACCGTCTTCAGCGCCAAAGGCCGAAACCGGTTCTTCATCCGGATCAACCCAGTCCACCAGGGCATCCACATGCACATCGGTGATGCCCAACACCATCAGCAGCCGCATCAGGCGTTCCCGGGTTACCTGATCCACGGCGCCGGTCGGGCCCACCAGGTCGTTGAGGTTTATGCGGCCAGACAGGTCGTCCACCTGCACCTCTGCCACGCCACCGTCGTCCAATGGCAGAACCGCCGCGTAACGCCACCAGGCTTCGTCAGGACTGTCCACCAGCTCGTTATTTTCACGGTCGGTTTTCAGGTCCTGAAACAGCACCTGTTTGGCAAACGCCTCAGTGCCGAGAGCAACGTTGTAGCCCTGGGTCTGGGCGAGAAAGTGCCCGGCCCGGAAAACGCGTACGCTCTGCTGTTTAACCATGCCTGCTGCCATCAACACGACCAGTGCCATGGAGAGTAGCACCATAATGAGTGCCATACCGCGCTGCCCACGGAATCTGAAGAATGCCCTACGGCTCAATCCGGACGTCTTCACGAGCCGCCTCCCCCGTCGCCCGGCGGTGCGAGTCCGGATCCTGAATCCGGGTCTGATCCGCTATCGGAGTCGTCTCCATCTTCATCGTCCGATTCGCCGTCATCGCCTTCGGCGCCCTGGTTTATGGCCGTCTGCACCGTAGCAACATCAAACTCCGGCATCAGGAACAGCCGCTTGAGTTCGCCGAAGCGTTCGTGCTCCAGAGTCACCTCCACGGCCAGCGGAAGCGGAATGATCGGGGCGCCGGGTCCACTGGGAATGCCCTGGTTTGATGGCGGCCAGTCGTCCTGCCAGTCCCGGTTCCGGTCCAGGAACCGGACCGAGAATTCCGTGACGCGGTCCAGCAGCAGATGATCCCGGCTCTCATCTTCCTGGGGCTGATCCACCATGATCCAGTAGCGACGGCGCACTTCGTCGCCAGTGAACTCCCAGGCACTACGCTGCAATTCGCTGCGCTGCTTGCCCAGCGGATTACGCCAGCCCTGGTGGGTTACCTGAAACACAAAGGTCTCGCCAACGGTGGTCAGGGCTGGCTGATAATCGCCGTAGATGTCGCGAACCGGCCGGCTTACGATCTGGCGCAGGTCCCGCTCAAGCATAAGAAAGGTTTGCTGAAGATCCTTGAACTCGTCGGATACCTGATCCACCCGGTCACGGGCGGTGACGACGCTGGACATCACCTGCCAGACGCCCAGCCCGATGACCGCGGTGATGGAGACCGCGATCAGCACCTCCATTAAAGTGAAGCCGGCGTTACGGTGTCGGCCGGGGCCTTGCAGTGGACGATCCATGGACATCACAGAGACTGCTCCGGGTTGCGGAGAAAGCCGGAGAGAGTCTGCAGTTGCACCGGATCGCCACGGTCGCGGTAGGCTTCGACCCGGACTTCCACCCGCCGCATGCTGTCTTCATCGGTGTCGGAAACGACGGTGACTACCCGCCATTCCCGGCCTGCGTATTCCAGGTCCTGGCTGTTCTCGGAAACCGAAGGGAAGTTTTCTTCAAGCCGGATTTCGTTCATGCGGTTGCCGGCAATCCAGGAGGCCAGGGTCAGGTCCCGCACCCTTTCGAAACTGCCCAGATACTGGCTGCCGACCTGAGAGGCCGCCGTCGCGATCAACCCGAACACCATCAAGGCAACCAGCACCTCGATGAGCGTGAAACCCTGCTGTCGCATCAGAAATCGTCCGTGTCCGATGGGGTTCGTAACTCAATATTGTCCAGGCCATCCGCCACCAGCAGATAGCGCTGGTCCGGCGAGCCGACGGCCAGGAACTCCAGCTCAAAAGGCGTTATCTCGCCGCTGGAATAGAACACCACATCCGGGCGCAAGCGCCCTTCCTCATCCTGGTCATCCGAGTCATCCCTCTGCGCCAGTCGTGGGATGTCCTCCTCACTGAACAGAGTGACGCTCATCCACTCCGGGAACCCCCGCCCCTGAAACAGACGCTCGCTTTCGCTGCGCCATTTCTGCTCCA
>CAYMQO010000167.1:0-5213 GCA_964392405.1 uncultured Marinobacter sp. | reverse complement strand
GGGGCCGGGTAGGGCGGGGCAGCGAAGCCAGCTTCTGTGTGCTGATGTATCAGGCACCGCTGTCCAGTAATGGTCGCGCCCGGCTGCAGGCGCTGCGGGACAGTCAGGATGGTTTTGTCATTGCGGAGAAAGACCTGGAAATCCGTGGGCCAGGTGAAGTGCTGGGTACCCGGCAGACCGGCATGATGCAATTCCGGCTGGCGGATTTTGAACGGGACCGGGGCTGGATCGAAAGCATACGCACAATGGCGCCGACGGTTCTGAAGGACAGCCGGGCAACCGAAGCACTGGTCCGCCGCTGGCTTGGTGACCGGGTGCGCTACGGAGACGTATGACCTGCCCACTCCTTACACGGATGCAGGAGTGTACTAATCAGTGTTACTTTTGGATACGTCAGGCACACTGGCCGTCAGGCGTACAATCTTTTGCAGGAGAGCAAAATGGAAATGCCCGGTGCGATCCGGAAGCTGCTAGACGAAGCCGCCATTGCTGTTGAGCCGGAGCCCCTGGATAAGCCGGTTTCCGGAGTCCGGCTGCGCATGGTCCTGCTCGCTGATCAGGCTGGTCATATGCAGGTCATCTGCCGTCATGATGATCTGCTCGACCTGGTCGAACTGAACAAACAGCTCGGGCGCCAGTTGCGCCTGATTTCCCACGCGGATTACGGCCGTTTTCTCAAGCAGGCCGGTCTGCACCAGGTTCCGCCCATGCCAGGGTTAACGGGCTGGCCGACACTGATTGATCGCCGGGTAGGAGGCGCAGAAACCCTGGTGATCGAGCCGGTAGGTAGCAATACCCGTCTGAGATTGACCCAGGCCGAGTTCCGGGTGCTCGCCGGCGCGGCCGAAGAGCGCGCCTTCTGTATTCCGGTAGCCACCATTGAGACCACGCCGCGATCGCCCGAGCAGGATCAGCAGCAGGTGTTTTCCGCCATCGAGCGCTTTACCAGCCTGAGGATCCGTCAGCGACTGGAAGATACCCTTGAGCTGCCGCCGCTGCCAGAAACGGCACGGCGAATTATTCAGCTAAGGGTCAATCCCAACGCCAATATGGTCGAGCTGGTGGATATTGTCGAAAGCGATCCCAGCCTGGCGGCGCAAGTCGTGAGCTGGGCCTCGTCGTCCTTCTACGCGGCGGCCGGGCAGGTGCGCTCGGTCCACGATGCGGTCTCACGGATTCTCGGCTTTGACCTGGTGATGAATCTGGCCATGGGCCTATCCCTGGGGCAGGCCCTGAAACAACCGGAATATCACCCACGGGGGGTAGTCGGCTATTGGCAGCAATCCATTTGGCAGGCCCAGGCGGCAGGAGTGCTGGCGTCGCAAGTGTCGGTCAGGCCACGGCCGATTTTCGGGCTGGCCTATCTGGCCGGCCTGCTGCACAACTTTGGCTACCTGGTACTGGCCCATGTGTTCCCGCCCCACTTCCGGCTGGCTTGCCTGAACTGGGAAGTGAACCGGCATATTGATACCGCCGTGGTGGAACAGCACCTGCTGGGGGTCACCCGGGAACAGCTGGCGGCTGAACTCATGGTCAACTGGTACATGCCGGATGAAGTGACGGTAGCCCTGCGGTACCAGAAAGCGCCGGCGTTCCGGGGCGAGCATGATGTTTACCCGCGGCTGCTCTGGCTGGGGCGGCAGCTGCTGAATGAGCGTGGGTTGGAAATCGGCGCATCGGCACCGATACCGGAGACCGCTTACCAGGAGCTGGGGCTGGACCCGATCAAGACCGCCCGGACCTTTGACAAGCTGGTTGAGTCCAGGGACTCGGTGATCGCTATGGCGGGGGCCATGCATGCCGGATAGCAGCGCGAGCACCACACGGAAAAAAGCCGGCCCGTAGGCCGGCAAGCTCACCCGCTTATGCAGATCAGGATGCGCTCGAGTCTTGCGCACCTACTTCCTCTTCACGACAGAACAACTTCTGCGCCAGATGAGGGGGTTTGATTAAACTTTAGCCGACTTCTGCAGGATTTCCTGTTCTGCAGGCGGAGAGCGGCGGTTCGGCGGGGAGTTCTGGCCGATATGGTCGCTCAACCTCTTGATTTCATATCAATCAAGCCAGATCTGGAATTTACAAAATTTTACAAAATTATTTTGCCAGCCGGTTGAACTCCCGGTGACGAATGGCTGTCGCTGCGCGCCGGATCTCATCCGCATGTTCCTTTTCCAGTGCGTAGCGCTCCTTATCCATCTTCCGCACAAAATGCGTGTCGGTGTCCTGCCGTGCCTGATGGGTCGGCATATGCTGGATGCGGTCATGGACTTCCTGAAAAATGCGGTAGGGCGCCTCGTTCAATAGTTCAGGTTCGACGTGATCCAACAGTCCCTTAATGCGGAGGCAGGCTTCAGAGTACTCCACCTGGTTCTCCTCAATGCTCATGGCGAGAATGCGGATGCTGTCGATCATGGACTGCCGCCGTTCCGCCTGAAAAGCCAGTCGGCGCTCCTGTTGGCGGCGGTGAGTGAAAAGCTGTCGGCTGTGCCGGACAATAAACACTGCCAGCACAGCGATAGCTGCTACGCCAAGAATAATCAGGCTCCATTGCAACCACTCGGGCATACCGGTGCTCCGCTCAGAGGGTGGGTGTACAGTGTAACGGATTTACCGGGCGCTGAAGCGGCTCAGGGTAGGCCAGGGCTGTGAACTTCATCATTCCGGTACCGGGCTCCGACTGGTTATGATGGGCGGGTGCTCGAACACGCCGTTTTTGTTGGCTAAAGGACCTTGCCATGCCCGCTCCAGTATCACCTCATCCCGCCAGCCGCTGGCCCCAGGCGTGTGCCTTGCTTACCGCGACGCTCCTGGGTGCTGCTGCGCTGTTCACCGGCGTCGGTCGGGAAGGCGTAGCCGCCGCGCCGGACCCGGGTGCGGGCCACTACGTCTACCCTGAGGCCCTGATGGCGGGCGAGCGTATCGATTTTACGGCCGCAGACCGGGCCATCGGACGCCTGCGGCTGACGGAGCACGGCACCGCAGAGCAGTTTGAAGCCTATGAGGACGTCCTGCAGGCGATCAGTGATGTGCTGCCGCCGGATGCGGATGAGGCTGCGCTTAACCGCGCACTCTATCTGATCCGGGTCAGCCTGCCGGAAGGGGCCAGTCAGGAGCTGTCTGCGATGCTACCCGGGTTTGTGCGCTATCGGCGCCTCGAGCACGCACTTCTGGAGCTGACCCCCGATGGTGCCGGAAATGCTGAGGGCGCCTGGCTGCAACTGCAACTGCAACAGGCCTTACGACGCTCCATGTTGGGTGAGGAGGTCGCCGGCCGGCTATACGAAGCCACTTACCGAATGACCGAAATCCATCTGGTCCATCAACTGGTCATGCAGCGGGAAGACCTGGATGACGCCGCCAGGCAGAACCTGATCCGTCAGCATATGGACGCCCTGATGGCGGATCATGATGAGGCGGAAGACTGATCATGGGTGCACTCTCCCGTCACTTGGGGCCAATGGCCGGAGCGGTTGCTACCGGCATCATGCTGGCGGTTCCCTACAATTACGCCGGCTTCTACCCGTTGACCTGGGTCGCTTTTGTACCTTTGCTGCTGGCGGTGCATGCCCGCTCGCCAGCCGCTCACTACGGCCTGGGCCTGCTCGCCGGCCTGTCGATGTATCTGGTCGCAACGCCGTGGATGGTGGAGTTCCTGCAGCGGCTTAAAGATTACTCACTGGTGCCTGCGGTGGCGGGAGCGGTGGTGTTCTGGCTGCTGACGGCCCAGCTGCCGGCGTTTCTCATGCTGGTCTGGCGCTGGACACAGGGGTTTACCGGCCGTCTCAATTTATGGCTGTTCCCGGTACTGGTCATGTTGTTCTACGGCTGGTTTCCGGTGCTGTTCCCCCTTCAGCTCGGTGAGAGTCAGAGCGCCTTCCTGCCTGCCATCCAGGGGGTGGATCTGGTGGGCGTATATGGGCTCGACCTGATCATTGGCATCAGCAATGCAGTGATTGCTGGTGGCCTGCTTAACGCCAGATTCCGGCTCCCGGATGGCGGCACAGGGGCTCGTGCGGCCAGCGTTACGGGGGTACTGGTACTGGCAGGATGGCTGGGCTATGGCTGGTGGGCACTTGACCACTGGGACCAGCAGGCCAGCACCTGGCCGACCCTGTCCGTGGGAATGGTGCAGTCGGATGAGACTCCGAGTGCTTCGCTTCCCGAGCCGGAGCCCGGCTATAGCCGGACCTGGCCGCCGGAAATGAACCTCAGCCAGCAATTGGCAGACGCGGGCGCTGACGTGATCGTGTGGCCGGAAACCCGGTACAAGGGCTATTTCGAACTGGATCATGTAACCGGAGCCTTCCAGCGGAATATGGCCCGTCTGGGGGTCCCGCTGATCTTCCACGACGCCGAGCAGGAGGGCAGCGGCCGGGATTTCCGGGAATATAACGCCTCGGCATTTATTACTCCCGACGGGGACCTGGCCCGTGTGTACCGAAAGCACCGGCTGGTCGCCTTCGGTGAAACGCTGCCCCTTTCCCGGGAGTTCCCGCAGTTGGTGGACTGGACCCAGGACTACCTCGGCGACTTCTTTGCCAACCTCACGCCCGGAACAGAACGGGTATCCTTTCCGGTCGATGGGGTCCAGCTGGTTCCCGCCATCTGCTATGAGAGTGCGTTCTCCGGCCATGTAGCACGTTCGGTCGCGGCGGCGTCACAAAGCCCGCTACTGGTGGTGCAGTCCAACAATGGCTGGTTCGGCAGCTCACGGCAGCCCTGGCAGCATGCCGGAGCCACGGTGCTGAGAGCGGTAGAGAACCGGGTGGGGCTGGTGCATGTGATTAACAACGGTCCCTCAACCGCAGTGTCCCCGGCGGGGCGGATACTCGCATCCACGCCGTTTGGCGAGCGTATCGGCCTGGTGGCCAAAGTGCCGTATCCGGCCAACGATGCGTGGGCCCGGCCGCTGATCAGCCTCTGGCCCGAGTGGTTCGCAGTGACCATCGGCCTGCTCGCGCTGATGTTGCTGGTGCTGCTCCGGCGTAAACGCTCCTCCCGCTGACTGGCCTATTTGATGGGAATGTGACCCGCGTCCCGCTATGGGCCCAGTCCTGCGCATCTCCGCCCGGCGCCCTGATCATTTCGCCGGTCACGTTATAGCCACCCTAAAGGGATGCCTCCTACACTTTTCGAGCCTGAAAAATGCAGTAACCCGATCTGCCCGGGAAGGGCGGCAGCGACGAAAAGCAACGACAAGACAGGAGAAACGT
>CAYMQO010000166.1:0-5225 GCA_964392405.1 uncultured Marinobacter sp. | reverse complement strand
ATGTCCCATGAAATCCGCACACCCATGAATGCGGTGATCGGCTACAGCGATCTGCTCAGTCAGACCGTCAGCGATCCCCAGCAGAAGCACTATCTGGATGCCATCCGCGCCAGCAGCCGCAGTCTGCTGATGCTGATCAACGATATTCTCGACCTGTCACGGATCGAAGCCGGCAAGATGCGGCTGGAGTTCGGGCCGGTGAGCCTGCGCCGGATGTTGCAGGATGTCCGGCATATCTTCGACCTACGGGCGCGGGAGCATAACGTCAGCCTGGAAGTCAGCGTGGAAGCGGATACGCCGGCGGGCATGGTGCTTGATGAGACCCGTCTGCGCCAGGTGCTGTTCAACCTGGTGGGCAACGCCATCAAGTTTACTCATGAGGGCGGCGTCACGGTTCGCGCGTCGGTGACGGACCAGCGCCAGCGTGACGGACAGGACGTGGGCACGCTTTCTATCGCGGTGACCGACACCGGTATCGGCATCGCTGAGGATCAGCAGGAGCGTATTTTTGATGCCTTCGAGCAGCAGGAAGGTCAGAGCAGTCGCAAATACGGCGGCACCGGCCTGGGGCTGGCCATCAGCCGTAAGCTGGTGCGCATGATGGGCGGCGAAATGACCGTTGAAAGTCAGGAAGGGAAGGGCTCCACCTTCACCGTGGTGTTACCCAACGTGGAAGTCGTGCATATGGAAGAGGAGGCAGAAGAACAGCCTCAGCTCACCCTGACGCCCATGACGGAAACTCTGGATATGCAGGAGCGCAGCTGGCTCAAGGAACAGCTAAAGGAAGACTTCGGCGAGGAGTGGTCCGCTGTCCGGGAAAGCGGCGACCCTGAGCAGATGCGGTATTTTGCAACCCAGGTACTCAACTGGGGCCAGCGTTACCGGTCACGGGCGGTGACGCGATATGCGGAAAAGCTGCTGGCGGATGTGGATGCCTTTAACCTGGATGCGATCAACGACGCGCTGGAGTCTTTTCCCCAATTGCTGGGTAACGGCCCGGCGGGTCGTCAGTAACCGGGCAGGTCAGGGGATGCAGTCGTACTGATAGTGTCGGTCAAAGGCGACAGACACCATGTCGTACCCCTGCCGGGTAAGGTTACTGATCAGGTCGGTATTGCCCAGCAGTGTGGTACAGATACGATGTACCCGGGCGATCTGCTGCTCCTGGCTGGCTTTGCCGTTACTGCGGAAGTCCACAATCAGGTACTTCCGATCGACGCCGGACGCCAGCGGGATGTCTTCCCGTTCCACGCTGTCGAACCCGATGTAGGTCAGTTCATGCTGTGGAAACAGGCGGGTCATGAGCAGGTCGATATTCTCTGCGCTGGCCGGCATGGCGGCAAGAACGCACAATAGTCCGGCCAGCGCCAGGGGCAGTGATTGGCGGACCATCCCGGATCTCCTCAAGGGTCGCTCAGTTACATTCCGTTACATTAGTATTGCAAAATACGGCACTAAGTGCTGCTGCTGACCCGGACATTTTTCAAGGTTTTGCAAGTTGGTGAGGGCGCCGGACGGGGTTTCTTTCACCAGTGTGACAGAGTTACGGTTCAGAGTCTGGGGATATATGACGAGTGAGCGCACAGTCATGCGCTTTTCACCGTCCGGCGTTAGACTACGGGAACCGAAGGGGAGCAGAAAGGAACAGCCATGTTTCAACTGATATTCCGGGGTGAATGCCAGCCCGGTACGGATGTACAGACGGCCAGAAACAACGCCCGGACCCTGTTCAAGGCGTCGCCGGATCAGCTCGAGCGAATGTTCAGCGGGCGGCCGGTCGTTATTCGCAACCGGCTGGAGCAGGATCAGGCAGAGAAATACCGGGCAGTGCTGGCCCGTCATGGCATGGTCGCCCATGTCGAGCCTATGGCGACCGCTGCCCCCGAAGCTCCGGCCGAACCCGCCCGGGCCGCACCGGCAAGCGCGCCACCGCCCGAGTCAGAGAAACCTGTCCGGCAGCCGCCCACAGGCGACGACGGCGTTGCGCTGCGCACTGAGCCCGGCGACCGTCTGCCCGTAGCTGGCGACAGGGTAGAGACCATCCTGGCCGGCTCCCGGCTTACGCTGGATCCGGCCGGAACCCGTCTTGCGGAAGAGCAGGACGTATCCGAACCCGTCTTCGACCACCTGGATGACTGGACCCTGGCACCGGCCGGCACTGACCTGGGCGTCAGGCGGGATACACCCCCGTCGATCATCCCGGATTTCAGCCATCTGTCACTGGAAGACGTACCGGATTCCGGTGAGCAGTAATCTCTGCCGGAATCACCATTATCAGGGAGCGAGTGTGTGATTGATTCTTCCCCACTGTCGGCGTCGACGTTAAGGCGGCTATGGCCTCTGGTTCTGCTGTTTGGGCTGCTGCTCCACGGGCTGGCAGCCGGGGCCCCGGGCCCGGCGACACCGGTGGCCGATCCGGATAGCCAGCGGCCTGTCGTCGGGCTGGTACTGAGTGGCGGCGGCGCCCGGGGGTTGGCTCATGTGGGCGTGCTGAGGGTGCTGGAGGAAATCCACGTGCCGGTGGATCTGGTGGTGGGCACCAGCGCCGGCGCCGCCGTTGGCGCACTCTTCGCCCAGGGCATGTCGGTGCAGGAAATAGAAGACCGTATGCTCGGTATGGATTGGCTTGCAGGCTTTACCGACACTCCCGGCCGCCGATACCAGCCGGTGCGCCGCAAGGAGGACGGCTGGCGTTTTCCGCTGAGTCCGGGCCTCGGCGTGGGCATGGATGGTCTGCGGATAGGACGTGGCCTCATCTCAGGGCAGAACCTGGGCCTGATCCTGAACGATCTGACCTACGAGGCGGCGCTGGTACGGGACTTTAACCATCTGCCGATTCCCTTTCGCGCTGTGGCGACAGACCTGGAAACCGGCGAGGAAGTGGTGCTGTCGAACGGCAGTCTGTCGGAAGCCGTTCGCGCCAGTATGAGCATCCCCGGTATTTACGCACCGGTAAACAGGGACGGCCGGCTACTGGTAGACGGCGGCGTGGCCAATAACCTGCCGGTGAGCGTCGCCCGGGACCTGGGCGCGGAAGTTGTCATCGTGGTGGATATTTCCGATGAGCCGGGCCGGGGTGAAACCCTGACCCAGGCGTTTTCGGTGATCAGCCAGCTTACGACCCTGATGACCCGGCGCAGTGTGGAAGAGCAGCTGGCGTCCCTGAGGGAAGGGGATGTGCTGATCACCCCGAAACTGTCGGGGCTGGGGTCGGCCGACTTTTTCCATGGTGCGGAGCTGATGGAGCGAGGTGCAACGGCTGCCCGAAACCAGGCCGTCGAGCTCAGTCGCCTGGCGGTGGATGACGAGCAGTGGCGACAGAACACCGCCCTGCGTACCTATCGCGGCTTTGAGCCGGAACGCATCACCAAGGTGGTCATCCGTCAGGACAGCCGCCTGGCGGACCGCTTTCTGCGGGACCGCATCCGTCAGCAGGAAGGTGAGCCGCTGAACGTGCCCCAGCTGGAGGAAGATCTCAAGCGGATCTACGGTCTGGGTTACTACGAGAACGTCAGCTACAGCCTGAGCCCCGCTGAGGAAGGCTCGGTGCTGGAAATTCTGGTCCGTGAGAAAAGCTGGGGGCCAAATTATCTGAGCTTCGGGGTGGGCTACGAGGAGAATTTTGATAGCGACACCCGCTTTAACGTGGCGGTCTCCCTGCGCATGACGCAGCTCAACCGCCTGGGGGCGGAGTGGCAGACAGATGCGCAGCTGGGCACCCAGCCGTGGGTCCGTACCGAATGGTTTCAGCCGCTGGACTATGGTTATCGCCGGTTTATCGTCGCGGGTGCCGAGTATGACAAGGAGCGGTACAGCGTATTTGAAACCGGTGGTGATCGAACCGCCGAAGTTGATGTGACCAATCATCGTCTCGACCTGGCGGCCGGTATCGAGCTGGGCGCCAACGCAGAGTTCCGCGGTTCACTCGAGCGTGGTTACGCGACGGTGGATGATCGTATCGGCGACAGCCCGGCAGGCAGCGATCGCATCCAGCAGGGCAGCTGGAACCTGCGCCTGGTCTATGACTCGCTGGATGATCCTTTTCTGCCCGAAAGCGGCTCATTCGCTGGCATTCGCGGGCGCTTTGAACGCCCGGAACTGGGAGCCGACAGCAAGTTTGACCGTACCGTTGTGCGCCTGGCCACGGCTGGCAACCGGGGTGACTGGGTCGCTTCAGGCGAATTTTTTGCCAGTGTTGTCACCAACGGTGAAGCCGGTATTGAGAATAACGAGTTGCTGGGTGGCTTTCGCCGTTTATCGGCCTATGGGCAGGGGGAAGTGACCGGGCAGGACGCCGTGCTGGGCACCGCAGTGCTCTACCGCAAGTTCGGCGGTCCGATCGTGCCGTTTTTTCTTGGTGCTGGCCTGGAGGCGGGTAACGCCTGGGAAGACGTCGGTGATGCGCGCTGGGATGATGTGCTGACGTCCGGTACGGTGTTTGCCGGCTTCGACACCATCATGGGTCCGGTGCAGGCAGCGCTGGCCTATAACAACGACGACCGGTGGGGGGTGTACCTCAACGTCGGTTACTCCCTGCGTCAACTGTTCGACTGACGACGTACCGGTATAGGGTATCAGAGCATAGGGCCCAGCAACCGGGCTGAACGGCAGGCGAGCCGGAACAGCAGCGAGCGGTCCTCATAGTCGGTCCGGGCCAGAATACGGCTGTAAAGAAGGTCCTCTTCCAGCATGGCTTCGACTTCGGCTATAAAATCCGGTGCAGTGGACAGGGCGGTAATCTCGAAATTCAGCCGCATGGACCGATTGTCCAGGTTGGCCGTGCCAATGGCGGCGTAGCGGTCGTCCACCAGGATTGCCTTCTGATGCATAAAGCCCGCGTGGTACTGGCAGATGCGGATGCCGCACTCATTCGCCGTCACCAGGTAGGAATAGGCGGCAAGCCCGACAAGCACATGATCCGGTTTCTTCGGAATAATGATCCGCACGTCCACGCCACGCATGGCGGCCAGCTGCAGCGCATTCATGATCTGCACGTCGGGGACAAAGTAAGGCGAAGCAATCCATAGCCGGCTGCGGGCATTATTGATGCAGTTCAGGAAGAACAGGGTGCAGGTTTCCAGCTGATCCGCCGGCCCGCTGGGCAGAACCAATACCTGCTGGTCAGCGTTTGTCGAGGGAACCGGCTGCCAGTTCAGGGCCGGGTTATCGCCCATGGCCCAGTGCCAGTCTTCCAGCCACGCCAGTTGCAGGCCAAGCACCGCCGG
>CAYMQO010000165.1:0-5227 GCA_964392405.1 uncultured Marinobacter sp. | reverse complement strand
GGCCATGGCCCAGCCCAGACCACTGGCGGCGCCGGTGATCAGCGTGACGGTCACAGGTCCCCCTTGAGCTTCGCCTGCTCGACGAAATAGTCGAAGGCCTCCGCCGAGGTCCTTTGCAGCCGGTACCCGAACTCCTCTTTCAGTCTCCGGTTACTCAGCACCGGACGATAGCGGAGGAAATTGACCTGCTCCGGCCCCACCGGCTTGCCCATCCACTTGGCCACTTGGAGCCCGGCTTTTACCACGCTGACGGGCAGGGTCAGCAGGGGCTTGTCCAGCCGGCGGGCAATCTCACTGATCGTCAGGGCACCGTCACCCGCCATATTGAAGCGGCCGGTCTGATCCTCGCGGATACCCTTGTCCATGGCACCGACCACGTCCTGATCCCAGATGAAGACGAACGGCGAATCGCTGCCCCGGATCGCCAGCAGGCGGGGAGCCAGGAACAGACCGGTGATCTGGTTGCGGGTATCCGCCCCCAGTACCGTGCCGGGCCGGAAGATCAGCTGCTGTAACTCTGGATGCTGCTGGCGGTAGCTGGCCAGCAGTTCCTCCACCTGGCGTTTGTGATCGGAGTAGGCGAATTCCGGGTTGCCTCGTAGCGGGTCATCCTCATCAATCCAGGCGGGGTTATCGGGATGGTAACCGTAGGCGGCGCCGGAACTGGTTACCGTGATGTGCTTTACTTTCGCCGCCACGCACGCCTCCAGCACGTTGCGGGTGCCGTTGACATCAATGTCATAGTCCCGTTGCCGGTCCGGGGAAGCCTGCAGAACCGAAGCCAGATGGATGACATGGGTGATCCGGTATTCGGCCAGGGTCAGGACCAGCTTTGGATCACGGACGTCCAGCACTTCCAGCGGAAACTCAAGGCCATCCCGCTTGTTGATGTCGGTGCCGAAGACAAAGTAATCCTGGGCCAGCCGGTTGCCCAGTTGGTGGCCGATATAACCGGCAGCGCCTGTAATAAGAATGCGTTTTTCCGGATTCATGATGTGGTCACCTTCCCGGTTTCATTGGCGGGCACCGGGAGCCGGGCCCAGATCTGTGAAAGGGTAAGGCCGGACACCAGGTGCCAGACCCCCCAGAAGGCGGTGATCAGCATCATGCCGCCGGCGTCCGGGAAGAAAGTGAACAGGATCACCAGCCCCAGGCCGGAGTTCTGGATGCCCACTTCCAGAGTGACCGCCCGCCGGTCGGGCACGTCGAGTTTCATCATCCGTGCCATGGCATAGCCCAGCCCCAGCGCAATCAGGTTGTGCCCCACCACCAGCCAGAAGAAGGTGTGGAAGCGGGTCAGGAACAGCTCCACATTGTTGCTGAAGGCGATGGCGACGAATGCCAGGAAGATCAGCAGGGAGATCATTCGCAGGGGTTTTTCGCTTCGTACCGCCAGCTTCGGAAAGCGGCCGCCGGCCAGCATGCCCAGAATCAGCGGCAGCGCCAGTACCAGCAGAACCAGCAACAGGATACTGCCGGGCTCAAGGGCGATTTCCTGGAGGTAGGCCCGGGTATGGGGATTCAGCCAGCCGTAGAGGGCGAAGTTGAAGGGGGTCATCACCGTGGCTGCCAGGCTGGACACGGCAGTCATGCTGACCGATACCGCCACACTGCCCTTGCCGAGCCAGGTCATGATATTGGAGAAACTGCCGCCGGGGCATGAGGCCACCAGAATCATGCCCAGGGCCAGCTCCGGATCAATGCGGAAAGCCCAGGTAAACAGGCAGGTGGCCAGGGGCAGCAGCAGAAACTGGGCAAGCAGCCCGGCGATGGGTGCCCGGGGCACCGTCACCACCCGTTTGAAGTCGGCCGGTTTGAGGTTCAGGG
Source organism: uncultured Marinobacter sp. (assembly GCA_964392405.1). Lineage (GTDB taxonomy): Bacteria > Pseudomonadota > Gammaproteobacteria > Pseudomonadales > Oleiphilaceae > Marinobacter. The sequence continues at coordinate 3,400 of CAYMQO010000165.1, read as the reverse complement.
ACACCCCGAACATCATCAGTGCGAGAATAACGTTCAGGGTAACCAGACTGGCGGGATCGAAGTGTACCGTCATGGCGGACTACCTCCTGCTGGCGGTTTCAAGATCCGCGATATGCCGGGCCAGACTGTCCAGATAGACGTCCTTGTTGACGTAGTATGCCATGCGGGCCAGTTTGATGTAGTTGTAACCACCGTCCAGTCGTTCACCGGTGTGGGTTTTCTTCCTCTGGCGCAGCGTACCCGCTGCAGCCGACCCCTGCTGTTGCTCGCGAATAAACAGTGCAGCCAGCCGCGCCTGTTGATAACGGCCCTCCCAGCCCAGACCGGTGGCTTCCACCATGCCCATCAGGAACAGGTTGTCATAGTCCGGGTGCATCATGTTCAGGTACAGGCGCGGGGCGTCTTCGCCTGCGGGCCAGTTCAGGTGTTCCCGGTCGATAAACGGATAGTTCAGCACATACCCGGTGGCCATCAGGATCAGGTCGTAGTCCGCCGATTCGCCGTCGCTGAAATGCACCGTATGACCCTCTACCCGGTCGATGGCGCGCCGTGGCTGAATATCGCCGTGACCGAGGTAATGCAGCACCAGGGAGTTCACCACCGGGTGCGACTCGTACATGCGGTAGTCCGGGTCTGGCAGACCATAATCCGAAGGTTTGCCCATGACCATGCGGATCATCAGGGCATCCAGCCGCTGTTTCAGCGGCCGGGGCAGTTTCAGTTTGCCACCGATGGTGTCGATGGGCCGGCCCTTGAGAAACTTCGGCAGGAAATAGTATCCCCGACGCAGACTCATATCGACAGAGCGGGCGTGGTGTACGGCATCCACGGCGATATCCGCGCCGGAGTTGCCACAGCCGACCACCAGTACCCGCTTGTTATGGAAGATCTCAGGATCGCGATACTCCGCCGAGTGCATGACCGTGCCGGCGAACTCGCCGGGCAGTTCCGGCATGTTCGGCGTATGCAGCGTGCCGTTGGCGATCATCACACCGGCAAAGGTGCGGGTCTGCTGCGCGCCGTCGCACTCGGTGGTCACCTGCCATTGATCGCCGTCGCGCTCAACACGGATCACCCGGGTATTGAACTCGTAGTGCCTGCGCAGGCCGAAGTGCTCGGTAAAGTCCCGGAAATAGGTTTTCAGCTCATGGTGGCTGGGGTATTGAGCCACCGACTCCCTCATGGGAAATTCCGCGAACTCCGTCATACGTTTCGACGAGATCAGATGCGCGGTCTCATACATGGTACTGTGGGGGTTATCGATGTCCCACAGGCCACCCACATCACTATGGAGTTCAAAGCCGGTGAACGGAATGCCCTGTTGCTGGAGGTTACGGGCGCAGGCAAGGCCCATGGGGCCGGCACCAATTACTGCATACATCATGAATACCCTGTTTGTTATTATGATCCGCTATCTTACGACGAGCCGAAACGGTTTTCCTGACCGGACGGGACATAAACCACGACAATACGGGCCATGATAAGAAGCTCCCCCTCGGTTACCCACCTCTACGCCCAGGCCATCCTGCAGGCAGCAGACCGCCGTGGCATTGCGCTGCCGGAAGCCATTATCCGTGAAGTGGTGCCAGGCCGGCGGGTACCATTGGCGGTTCAGGACCAGTTGTGGGAAGAGTATTGCCGGCAGGCAGACGACCCGCTGGCGGGGCTGGACATCGGCCTGGGTCTGCAGGTGGGTCATCTGGACAGTGCCGGCATGCTGCTGGTCAGTTGTGACACGCTCCATGACGGGCTCGAAGCGCTGGTGGAGTATGCGCCGGTGGTGGGCGATGGCGGCGAGTTCTTTCTCGCCGAAGAGGGAGACCACCTGCTGTTGTCCTATCGGCCGGAATACCGGGTCAGGGTTAACGAGCGGGTGGAGGCGGTCATGGCGTCACTGGTGCGGTTGACTGGCTGGTCCACCGGGGATGCGTTTCAGCCAGATACCCTGGCTTTTACCCATCAACCGATGACGGATGAGGCCCGTTATTACGAGCGCCTGGGCATGAAGGTCATCTTTGGCGCCGGACAGAACAGCCTGCGTTTTCACCAGGATCAGGGCGCGCTGCCGCTGATCCAGGCTAATAGCGCCCTGCGGGATCATTTACGGCAACTGGCCGACCATACGTTAGAGGCACTGGGGCACCAGAGCCTGAGTAATCAGGTCGCCGGACTGGTGCGACAGTACCCCGGCTGTGGCAAGGAGCGGATTGCCGCAGAGTTGCATATGAGCGGCCGTCACCTGACCCGCTTACTGGCTGAGGAAGGGCTTTCGTTCAAGGTGCTGCGGGAACGGGAGTTGCACCGGCTGGCCACCGCCTTGCTCCACTCAGGGGAATCGGTGGCCGCGGTCTCGGCACAGCTTGGCTTCTCGGAAGAAGCCGCGTTTTCCCGCGCCTTTCGCCGTTGGGAAGGGGTCAGCCCGTCCCGGTACCGGGCCCGGTAAAAAATCCTTGCGCCGGGCCAGGTTGTGCATAAAATGCACACTTTCCTGCCAATGGGTAGATACCCCATGCAACTGGTTTCCTTCGATGTTTTCCGCACACTCGGTTTCGCCAACACGACGGTGCTCAAGCCCGCGCAGTTCCTGAACCATAAAACGCTATTGCAGGAAGCCGACTGGGTGCTGTTTCCCGAGTACTGGCAACTGAACGCGCTGGTGTACGGCCTGGGCTGTCGGGTATTTCCCAGTGAGGCGAGCTACCGCATCGGCCACGACAAGGTGGAGATGACCCGGGCATTCCAGACGGTTGCGCCCGAACACACCCCGTGGACCCTGATCGAAGCCAACGGCCCAGAAGAGCGGGACACCCTCTGGCGCACCATGCCGCTGCCGTTCGTTGCCAAACTGCCCAAGGCCTCCATGGGCGAGGGTGTCTGGCTGATCGAATCCCGGCAGGACTGGCAGGCCTACTGTGAGAAGACCCCGGTGCTCTATGTGCAGGAATACCTGCCCATAGACCGGGATGTGCGGGTGGTGATCGTGGGGGATCAGATCGTGACCGCCTACTGGCGAACCCAGGCGGACCAGGGTTTCTATAACAACGTGGCCCGGGGCGGTCGTATCGACACCGGACCGGTACCAGCGTCGGTGACTGATCTGGCACTGCGCCTGGCTCAGGTACTGGGGGTCGATCATGCCGGGTTCGATATTGCACTGGTCGAAGGTTATCCCTACGTGCTGGAATTCAACCGGCTGTTTGGCAACCAGGGCCTGGGGCAGGGATCAGACCTGAAGGATGCCATCCTCCGCTACCTGCGCAACCACAGCGAACCAAAAGGTCCGGGCGGCCCCGCGCCCCTGTGGCCAATTGCTATGTGACTCCCGGCATTTTCACTGGAGGTGGAGCTAGCTGTTTGTTATTTCGGCAGTATTGAACTAGTTTTGTGGTGACACAAGCCA
>CAYMQO010000164.1:0-5233 GCA_964392405.1 uncultured Marinobacter sp. | reverse complement strand
CACTGCGGATACGGGCATCGTACTGCAACGCGATATCTCTCAACGCGGCATCGCGGGCCTGTTCGCGGGCAGTATCCAGATCGCCGCCACGGATGGTCGCGATGCCGCTGCCCTCAAGCACCACGGCGGACGCATCCATCACCGGAAGCAGTAGCAGTAAAACGCTCAGCAGAACGGACAGGCCGGTCAGTTTTGTCATGGCGTTCAGTCCAGGTAATACAACGAGCTGGCCCCCTCACGGGACACCATATCACCGGCAGAGTCACTATCCTGAGGCAGTGGCATGGAACAGGCCCGGGCAACGTCACGCTCATCTACCCGGGCAACGCATTCCCGGAAGCGGCGTTCCAGTTTCAGCTCCATCACCGTCTCGACCACACCGTCACTGTGTTCAATCACCGAGACCACCTTTGCCCCACGCAGATAGGTATCCACATAACTGCGGAACATGTCATTCCGGGCAACGAAATCACTTACCGTGGAGCTGCCGTAAATCACCGTGCCGTAGACCCGCTCCGCCAGATTGCGGTAGGCATCCAGCTGGGAGGCCCGTCGGGCCATCAGGCGCTTACTGGTGCTGAGCCGGTCGGCGGTAGCATCGTCATAGGTACCAAAACCGCTGACCCGCACCACCACCGGATCAAAACGGCCCTGTTCCAGGGACGCGTTACCCTCCGTGGGCCGGTGCTGCCCGTGACTGACGCAGCCGCTCACGACAATAAGGCAAAAGAGGGCAAGCAGGGCTGACTTCATGACACGACTCCGGTTGGTTTTCAGTTATGTTGTTCCTGCGTCTCTTCGCCATGAAAGATTCGGGCCAACCTGTGCCAAGCCTTTGATTGCCGCCCCTTTAGCTTCGTCACCGCAATTGTAGCCCCTGGAAGACGGCAAACTCTGGCCGGTGCTTACACAAGTCCATCGCCGGCAACCGTATAAAAATGGAACTTCAGAGTCGAATTTGATGTGTTCCGCTCCGCACAACTACGACCGGGCGCCCGAACATTGCCAGCTTCACCGACCGCCACGCATAATAAACCCTATCCAAATTTACCCTGCAAGGCATGATCACACGTGGAAATCTATCTGGTTGGCGGTGCGGTCCGGGACGAGTTACTGGGCCTTCCCGTCAAGGATCGGGACTGGGTGGTGGTAGGAGCAGCCCCCGACGAAATGCTTGCCCTGGGGTACCAGCAGGTCGGCGCGGACTTCCCCGTGTTCCTGCATCCGGAAACCCACGAGGAGTATGCGCTGGCTCGCACCGAACGCAAACAGGGACGTGGTTATCATGGCTTTACCGTGTATAGCGCGCCGGACGTCACCCTGGAAGAAGACCTCAGGCGCCGGGACCTGACCATCAACGCCATGGCCAGGGCCGAGGACGGCACTCTGGCTGACCCGTTCAGGGGCCAAAGCGATCTGAATAACCGTCAGTTGCGGCATGTTTCCGAAGCCTTCCAGGAAGACCCGCTGCGCATCCTGAGAACCGCACGTTTCGCGGCCCGGTTTCATCACCTGGGCTTCCGGATTGCGGACGAGACCATGGCCCTGATGCAGGGCATGGTCGCCGATGGGGAAGTCGAACACCTGGTGCCGGAGCGGGTCTGGCAGGAAATACAGCGTGCACTGCATGAAGTCACACCGGCGACCTTCTTTGAGGTACTCAAGGCTACCGGGGCCCTGGAAGTCCTGGCTCCGGAACTGGAGGACGACCAGGCGTTCAGAAGCGCCATGAAAGCACTGGCCACAACGTCCGGCCAGAACCTGGCCACGGAATGCCGCTTTGCTGCCCTGCTCCACCCGCTTTCTCCGGCCCGGGTTAAGGAACGGGCCGCTGCGCTGAAGGCACCAAATGATTGCCGGGATCTGGCGCGGCTGGTGGTTGAGCTGGCGCCTCTGGCCAGGAACAGGCCGGTGACTGCTGAACAGGTGCTTGAGTTGTTCAATCATGCCGATGCATGGCGGCGACCGGATCGGTTTGGTCTTCTGCTGGCGACACTGGCTTGTCTACCGGACGGGCTGGGTTCTGAGATTCGCGGTTTACTGGAACGGTCGCTGGAGGCAGCCCGGGGTGTGGATGCACGGTCGCTTGTGGCGGCCGGTTTTAAAGGCCGGGAGCTAGGGGAAGCGATTGGACGGGAGCGGCTGCGGGTGATCGATCATCTTCTTGGTTCGCTGGGTTAACGACCCGGCCTGCGGGTGATGGTGGTGAGGCATTGGGTGGTTATCCATTGCTTGGGTCTTACAAAAGAAGACTCATTGATTTGTTCTTATTGCACCTGCTCTCAATTAGGTCCACTGGATCAATTCAGATAGAATCACCGCTCTTGTTTAGCGAATACCACCCAGCTCTATACGGTATCTGGTAGGGGGCCTTTCGGAGCAGGACCATGGATGGTCCGGTGCAAGGTCGGTACAGGAGGTACCGTGAATTGCAGCGGAGAAAGGCCCCCTGCCGGGTACCGCGCCCCAGGCTTATCAGTCCTGCGGATAAAGAACTCAAATAATGGAGATACCCCCCAAAATGCAAGACGTAGTCATAGCAGCCGCAAAACGCACCGCCATCGGATCCTTCGGCGGCGCCCTCTCCAGCCTGAGGGCCGACCAGTTAGGCAGCGCCGTTATCAAGGCGCTCCTGGAGGAAACCGGTATTGCCCCGGACCAGATCAACGAAGTCATCCTGGGCCAGGTCCTGACCGCCGGCTGTGGCCAGAACCCGGCCCGTCAGGCGGCCGTCAACGCCGGTATTCCTGCTTCGGTTCCGGCTATGACGATCAACAAGGTCTGCGGCTCTGGCCTTAAGGCGGTCCATATGGCGGTTCAGGCGATCCGTAATGGCGACGCCGAGATGATTCTGGCCGGTGGCCAGGAGAGCATGAGCCAGTCGCCTCACGTGGTGCCCAACAGCCGCAACGGCCAGCGCATGGGCAACTGGACCATGATCGACACCATGGTAAACGACGGTCTGATGGACGCTTTCAACAACTATCACATGGGTATTACCGCTGAGAATATCGTCGAGAAATACGGTATCAGCCGTGAGGAACAGGACGAATTTGCCGCGGCCTCCCAGCAGAAAGCCGCCGCAGCCCGGGCAGAAGGCCGGTTTGACAGTCAGATCGTGCCGGTGAGTATCCCCCAGCGCAAAGGCGATCCGATCGTGGTTAATCAGGACGAAGGGCCCCGGGAAGGCACGACGGCAGAGGGCCTTGGCAAGCTCCGGCCCGCCTTCAAAAAAGACGGCACGGTCACGGCAGGTAATGCGTCCAGCCTGAACGATGGCGCGGCCGCGGTCCTGGTCTGTAGCGCCAGCAAGGCCCAGGAGCTGGGACTCACGCCGATCGCGACCATCAGGGCCCACGCCAGCGCCGGGGTCGATCCGGCCATCATGGGCACTGGCCCTATCCCCGCCAGCCAGCGCTGCCTGCAACGGGCTGGCTGGACCGTGGATGACCTTGACCTGATTGAAGCCAACGAGGCCTTTGCGGCTCAGGCCATTTCCGTCAACCGCGACCTGGGCTGGGACACCAGCAAGGTGAACGTCAACGGTGGCGCTATCGCCCTCGGTCACCCGATTGGTGCTTCGGGCTGTCGCATTCTGGTGTCGTTGCTTCATGAGATGCAGCGCAGGGATGCAAAAAAAGGCCTGGCAACGCTCTGTATTGGCGGCGGTATGGGTGTGGCTCTGGCGGTAGAACGCTGATGCCGCTGGCCTGACGGATGTTCCATATCGTACTGTATGAGCCGGAGATACCGCCCAATACGGGCAATATCATCCGGCTGTGCGCCAATACCGGCAGCCAGCTGCATCTGATTGAGCCCCTGGGGTTTACCCTGGAAGACAAGCAGATGCGGCGGGCCGGACTGGACTACAGCGAATACGCCAGCGTCAAAGTCCATTCCGGCTATTCGGCGTTTCTCAGCGCCGAACAACCGCAGCGGCTGTTCGCCCTGACCACCAGGGGCTCCCGTCCGTACCATCAGGTCCATTATCAGGCCGGCGACTATCTGATGTTCGGCCCTGAAACCCGGGGCCTGCCCGAAGCCATACGGGAGAGTCTCGCGCCGGAGTACCGGCTGCGCGTGCCCATGCTGCCCCACAGCCGTAGCCTGAATCTGTCCAACACGGCGGCCGTGGTGCTTTATGAGGCCTGGCGGCAACTGGATTTCACCAGCGCCACCTGATCATCAGGCAGACACAAAAAAGCCGGCGCAAAGAGACCGGCTTTTCTGTACTGATCAATCAGGGCTTCAGTGGGTCTGCGGGGTTTCCTGAGCTGCACTCGGCTCGCCCTGCTCTTCCTGACGGCGCCTGACCGCCTGCGCAAAGATGGCGTCGAAGTTCACCGGCGCCAGCATCAGCGAAGGGAAGCTCCCCTTGTTGACCACGTTGTCGATGGTCTCACGAGCATAGGGGAACAACAGGTTCGGGCAGTAAGCGCCCAGCATCGGTGGGATCTGCTGCTCAGGGAAACCGTTGAGCAGGAATACGCCGGCCTGCTGGATTTCCACGAGATAGGCAACCTTGTCGTCGACTTTCGCGGTAATCGTCATGGACAGCACCACCTCGTACTGGGTGTCGCTCACCTTGCTGTGTGAGGTGTTCAGGTCCATGTTCACTGCCGGCTTCCACTGCTGTTGGAAAACCTCTGGCGCATTGGGAGACTCAAAGGAGAGGTCCTTCAGATAAATGCGCTGCAGTGCGAACTGTGGCTGGTTCTGGTTGTCGTTCTGATTGCTGCCAGCGGCAGCCTGCTGATCATTCTCAGCCATGGTCTTTCCTTATTTGCTTGTGCGTTCGTTTGTTATTTCTTCACCAGGGGAAGGTTAGAGCCCCTCCAGTCACCAATACCACCGCTGAGCCTGACCACATTACTGTAGCCTTCAGCGTTAAGCAGCTTGACCGCCATGGCAGCATGCTGGCCCATTTTGTCGACCACGATGACGGTTTTGTCCTGGTGCTTCTTCAGCTCTCCGGAGCGTTCCTTGATGGCATTCAACGGAATATGGATGGAGCCGGTAATGCGTCCTTCATTGAATTCCTTACGGTCCCGAATGTCCACCACTATGGCTTCGTCACGGTTGATCAGGTTCACAGCCTGCTGAGCTGACACCTTTTTTCCGCCGCGCCGGCTCTCGAGGACGAACAGTGCCAGTAACAGGGCGACAAAGATGGACACCAGAATGTAGTGATTTACGACGAACTCAAACAACCGTTCCATGAACCTGTCCCGAA
>CAYMQO010000163.1:0-5255 GCA_964392405.1 uncultured Marinobacter sp. | reverse complement strand
GGGTAATGCCCACCATGGCCAGGGCAAAGCCGGACTGGTTCTGCTGGGCGGCTTCGACCTGCTCCAGCAGATCCGCCGGCGAGCGGGCCTGAACCACTTCAATGCCCCAGTCCCGCAGAATGTGCTCCACGGCAAGACCGGTGGTCTTCTGCTGCTCCAGATAGATTACCCGCTCGCCCCGCAGCGCGTCATGGGGCAGGGGCGTTTCAGCCCGGGTGGAGAGTTCAGTGGTCAGGGTGAACCAGAAGGTAGAGCCCTTGCCCAGCTCGCTTTCCAGGCTGATGGTGCCGCCCATTTCTTCCACCAGGCGCTTGGAGATCACCAGCCCCAGGCCGGTTCCGCCGTACTGGCGGGCGGTGGAAGCGTCCGCCTGGCTGAAGGCGGTAAACAGTGATTGCTGCTGTGCCCGCGACAGCCCGACGCCGGAGTCGGTAATGCTGATGCGCAGGGAGACCTGGCTGGTTTCCGGATCCTCTGACTCCAGGCTGGCGCGCAGGACCACTTCGCCGGTCTGGGTGAATTTGATGGCATTGTTTACCAGATTGGTGATGACCTGCTTGACCCGCAGCGGGTCGCCCATCAGGTGGTCCGGCACATCGGAATACACCAGGTGCACCAGGTCAAGGTTCTTGCTGTGGGCTGCCGGGGCGAGCATCACCATGACTTCTTCAATGATCTCCCGCAGGTGGAAGGGCACCCGGTCGAGTATCAGCTTGCCGGCCTCGATCTTGGAGAAGTCCAGAATGTCGTTGATGATAGTGAGCAGAATTTCAGACGACTTGCGGATGGTGTTCAGGTGCTCCGCCTGTTGCTTCTGCATCGGACTTTTCAGCAGCAGCTCGGTAAAGCCGATGATGCCGTTCAGCGGCGTGCGGATTTCATGGGACATGTTGGCCAGGAATTCCGACTTGATGCGGCTGGCCTCAAGGGCATCCTTGCGGGCGAAATCCAGCTCAATGTTCTGAATCTCGATGGTTTCCAGGGTCTCCCGCAGGTCTTCGGTGGCCTGGTCAATGTTCTGCTGCATTTCCGCCTGTGCCTTGCTGAGCTCTTCCGCCATGGCGTTGAGGCCCGATTCCAGTTGTTCAAACTCGGGGCCGGCGCCGGTGGTGACGCGGGTATCCAGGTGGCCTTCCTTAAGCCGGGCCACGGCACGGTTAAGCTCGAATACCGGATCGGTAAAAGCGCGGCTCAGACGCAAAGCAATGACCATGCTCAGCAGCACACCGGCAACGGTGACCAGCAGGGAGATAAACAGGGCCTTCCAGGTTTCCTTTTCGGTGCGGATGTGGGACATCTCCACCGCGGTCCAACCGATGGGGTCCATGGTATTGACGGCGCGACTACGGGACTCCCGGTCCAGCATGTTCTCCAGCATCAGGTCCTGCAGGTACACGGGCGAGACGAAAACGGTATTGCCGTGGGACGGCCAGTGGGAAACCGTGGACCGGGGGAAGGGGGCGGTCTGCTCCAGGGTAGAGGCCGGACCGGCATGAAGCAGCCGTTCCTGGCGGGAATCGTAGAAAGTGATGGAGCGGACATCCTGCTCTTCCAGCAGGGCATTGGACAGGCTGCTCAGCAGGCTTCGGTTAGCGGTGAACATGCCATATTCGGCGGCTGCGGCCAGTTGCCGGGAGAGGGAATCGCCACGATCGTTGAGCAGCTGGTTGATGTTCTGAACCCAGCTCCAGGTAAAGAAGAGCCCCAACAGCAGGGTGGTAACCAGTGTTGGCAGCAGGGTGACCAGCAGGACTTTTTTTCGAATACCCCAACGACGCATCTTGTTTTTATACCTCTGTTCCGATCCCTGGTTTGCCTTTCGCAGGTGCTCAGCAGACGCGAAATCGGCGGCATCACTTATTGGGGGATCACCCCTGATCCGGTTATGATGCGCACCCCGGTGCCGGTTCCCGAAAGGCTGTCCTGCGCCTGCTTCGAAAACGCCATAAGTGTACCATAGGCAGACTGAAAACAGCCCATCTCGACGAGGAGCGTGAACCATGCATTTTCCCACAATTGAGGACTACGTCGGCCATACTCCCCTGGTCCGCCTGCAGCGCATGCCGGGCGAGACCAGCAATATGGTCCTGGCCAAGCTGGAGGGCAATAACCCCGCCGGATCGGTCAAGGACCGGCCGGCCCTCAGCATGATCCAGGAGGCCGAAAAGCGTGGGGACATCCGCCCCGGCGACACCCTCATTGAAGCCACCAGCGGCAACACCGGCATCGCCCTGGCCATGGCGGCGGCCATCAAGGGCTATCGCATGAAGCTGATCATGCCCGCCAATATGAGCGAAGAGCGGCGGGCGTCCATGCGGGCCTATGGCGCTGAGATCATCACCGTCAGCCAGCAGGAGGGTATGGAAGGCGCCCGTGACCTGGCGGCCCAGATGCAGGAAGCGGGCGAAGGGCTGGTGCTGGATCAGTTCAGCAATACAGATAACTCCCTGGCCCACTACCAGACAACGGGCCCCGAGATCTGGGAACAAACCGATGGCCGGATTACCCACTTCATCAGCTCCATGGGCACCACCGGCACCATTATGGGCGTGTCCCGCTACCTGAAAGAACGTAACCCGGAAGTGCAGATTATCGGGTTGCAGCCGAAGGAAGGCTCATCCATTCCCGGCATCCGCCGCTGGCCGGAAGAGTATCTGCCGCGCATCTACGACCCAAGCCGTGTTGACCAGGTCATGGATATCAGCCAGCAGGACGCCGAAGACACCATGCGTGCCCTGGCCCGGGAAGAAGGTATCTTCTGCGGCGTTTCCTCGGGCGGTGCCATTGCGGCAGCCCTGGAGATCTCCCGGCAGGTTGAAAACGCCATAATCGTAGCCATTATCTGTGATCGTGGTGATCGGTATCTGTCCACTGGCGTGTTTCCCGGCGCCTGATCCTGACTGAGTTAGAGAGCAGTTTATGAGTCGCAGACGCAGGAAAACACTTCCCAGCGAACCCTTGCCGTGCACCATTGAAACCCTGAGCCATGATGGGCGCGGTATCGCCCGTGAAGAGGGCAAAACCCGTTTTGTGGATGGGGCACTGCCTGGCGAGCGGGTAATGGCAAAAATGGTTTCCAGCCGCCGTAAGTTCGATGAATTGCGGACTGAGGAAGTGCTTGAAGCCTCACCGGAGCGCATCACCCCGCCCTGTGATTACGCCGATCTCTGCGGGGGCTGCAGCCTCCAGCATATGGCACCCGAAGCCCAGATACGGTTCAAGGAAAACACCCTGCGGGAGCACTTTGCCCATTTTGGTGGCATCGAACCGGGCCAGTGGATTGCGCCGATGACGTCGCCATCGCTGGGTTACCGGCGCAAGGCCCGGCTCGGGGTGCGCTTCGTCAGCAAGCGGGATTCCGTGCTGGTGGGTTTCCGCGAGAAGCGCAACAGTTTCCTGGCGGATATTAACCACTGCGTAGTGCTGGACCCACGTATCGGCGAGCACATTGAACCCCTGCGGCAACTGATCCGGGGTCTGGACGCCTATCAGCATATTGCCCAGGTCGAGGTTGCCTGCGGCGATGATGAGGCCGCGCTCATTTTCCGCAACATGGTACCTCTGAGCGACCACGACCAAACGGCGCTGGTGGTGTTTGGTCAGGCACAGGATCTGCATATCTACCTGCAGCCAAAGGGGCCGGATACCGTACACCGGATCTGGCCGGAGCAGGGGGAAGAAAGGCTCAGCTACCGATTGCCGGAATTCGACCTGACCATGAAGTTTCATCCCATGGATTTCACCCAGGTCAATGCCGATATCAACCAGCGTATGGTACATCGTGCGGTTGAATGGCTGGATGTTCAGCCCGATGACCGGGTGCTGGATCTGTTCTGTGGTCTCGGCAACTTCACCCTGCCGCTGGCGCGCAAGGCAAAGCAGGTGGTGGGCGTTGAGGGAGACGACGCCATGGTGGTGCGTGGTCGTGAGAATGCTGAACTGAACGGGCTTTCCAGTGTCTCTTTTTACGGCGCCAATCTCCAGGGCGACTTCACCGCGGAAAGCTGGGCATCGGAAGGTTTTGACCGGATTCTGATCGACCCGCCACGGTCCGGCGCACTGGAAATCTGTGAGCATCTGACGGCCTTCGGCGCCAGGCGCATTGTGTATGTGTCCTGTAATCCTGCCACCCTGGCGCGGGATGCAGGTGTCATCGTAAGTAAGGGGTACCGCCTGGTTCAGGCCGGCGTGATGGATATGTTTCCCCACACGACTCATGTGGAGTCCATCGCGCTGTTTGAGAAAAACTGACAGCACAGGGCGAGGCCTGGTTAACCAACACGAACGGCAGCGACGAGATGGTAAAGGTACGGGAAGACTACGCGGTTACCGCAGACGGACAGGTGGATATCGAGAGCTGGATACGGCATATCGAGGCCCAGACTCGCCTGGAAAATCCGGATCAGTTCCGTCGTGCCTGCGAGCTTAGTGCCGAGATTGACCGTCGCGCCGTGGAGGAAGACCGACTGTGGGCGCCCGGCGCCAGCAGTTTTCACACCGGCATCGAAATGGCCCAGGTGCTGGTGGAACTACACATGGATCAGGCCAGCCTGGTTGCTGCCATCCTGTATCGGGCGGTGCGGGAAGGGCGCGTCGAGCTGGAAGAAATACGGCGGGAGTTCGGTGATGAAGTCGCAGGTCTGATCCAGGGCGTGGCCCAGATGGCGGCGATTTCCTCCATCCATCATCCTCTGAAAGGCAACGTGCTGGGTCAGACGGAAGGCCAGCTGGACAACGTCCGCAAAATGCTGGTGACCATGATCGACGACGTGCGGGTTGCGCTGATCAAGCTGGCAGAGCGTACCAGTGCCTTGCGGGCGGTGAAGAATGCCGACCATGAGAAACGCATGCGGGTTGCCCGGGAAGTTTTCGACATCTACGCACCACTCGCCCACCGGCTGGGTATCGGCCATATCAAGTGGGAGCTGGAAGACCTGTCGTTTCGCTATCTGCACGAAACCGCCTATAAGAAAATTGCCCGCCAGCTGGATGAAAAACGGCTGGACCGGGAAAGCTACATCCAGAAAGTTCTCAAGGACCTGGGCGACGAACTGCGCCGGGCTGGCATCGAGGCCGAACTGGCCGGCCGGGTGAAGCATATCTACAGCATCTGGCGGAAAATGCGCCGCAAGGGCATCGACTTTTCCCAGGTCTACGATGTGCGGGCGGTTCGTGTGCTGGTGCCGGATGTGCGTGACTGTTACGCCGCCCTGGGTATCGTCCACAGCCTGTGGCGCCATATCCCCCATGAGTTT
>CAYMQO010000162.1:0-5339 GCA_964392405.1 uncultured Marinobacter sp. | reverse complement strand
CCCAGCGAGCACGTCCAGTTTATCCTGCGTCAGTGCGCCCGCAGCGTGATCCAGCATATCGAACCGCTGATGAGTGAATGCTTCGGTGCCATGGCCGATAACCTGCGGCAAGCCGCCCTTAGGGCGTCCAGTGACCAGCAGGCCAGTGAATTCATGGATGTGGCTGCCCAGGTGGAAAGCCGGCAACGGTCCCTGTGGCTGCTGATATCCCGTTATCTGGAATCGCCCCTTAAGCCCGAGCGCAACAGCCCGGCCGCTGCCGGCCTTTCCCTGGTGGACAAGGGCGAATTCGAAGACTGGCTGGCCATCAAGGTGATGGTGACCAAGGCGGATACGCTCTACCGGGCAGAACTGTTGCAACTCCGCATGCGACTGGACCGCCTCGGCATTACTAACGCTACCGGGCACCAGAATCCGCTGGGGCCGTCGCTGATCTGCGAAGCCTTCCATGCCGGACTGGAAAGCCTGCGTACCAGCCGTCCGGTGGAGAAAGTCTGCCTGAAGACCTTTGAGACGCTGGTACTGCAGAAAATCGGTCCGCTCTACGAGGAGCTGAACCAGATTCTCATCCGTCAGGGCATACTGCCGGATCTGGACCTGAGCCGTTATCTGAGTGAACGTAAACCCCGTACTGACGCGCCCCGTCAGGCGCCGCCGGCGGCACCGACACCTGCCGTCCGTCCGGCCCCGGTGAACCCGACGCCGACAGTGTCAGCCAGCGGGCCCGGGCCGGCCGGCAGCTCCCGCGGAACGGGCTACGAGGCCGACAATAGCCTGGCCCGATCGGCCTTTGATACGGTGCGGAAACTGATCGGTACGCTGCGGACCAGCCGGGTAGAGGACGCCAGCCAGGGTCCTTTTGCGGCAGATGCACGGCCGCTCTCTGCCGGTGAGCTCCAGAACCGGCTGCAGATATTGCAGCGCATGCCCTTGCCGGAAAAAAGCCCGCAGCCACTGAAAGACCGGGTCATTGAGCAGGTGAAGAACGCCGGCAATCAGGCCCTGGACCAGGAACAGCAGGCGACCCTGGATGTGGTTGACCGGTTCTTTCGCAGTGTGGTGGAAAGCCCGGGCCTCGGCGATCATGCCCGGCGGCAGCTGCGCCAGTTGGAGGTGCCGGTACTCAAGGTGGTGCTCCGTGATCCGGCGTTTTTTGATGATCAGCAGAACCCGGTGCGGGGCGTTATGAACCGTCTGGCCCGCCTGGGCGCAAGAGGCGGACGGGTTAACCCCACCATACAGCGGCGGGTGGATGATCTGGTGGCACGCATCGCCGCCGAATTCGAACAGGACACCCGAGTTTTCGAGGGGGCGGCGGAGGAGCTGGACAAGCTGATCGATCGCCAGAATGTCCTTTACCGGCGTAATGTGGAACGGGTAACCGCCGCCGCCGAGGGTGCGCAGAAGGTGGCTGATTCCCGTGCCGCGATCAGTCAGGCGCTGGACGAACGCCTGGGCGGGCGTGAGGTGCCAAAAGTGGTGATAAGTCTGCTCAATGCCGGCTGGCGGGACCTGCTGTCGCTGACCTGGATTCGCCAAGGGCCGGACAGTCCATTGTGGCAGGACTACCTCTCCGTTATCGATACCCTCATGGCGTTTGCCGACGACCCGGCTCAGGACATCAACCTTTCGGAACTGCTGCGTCTGATCCAGGAAGGCCTGGGTTCCATTTCCAGCACTCATATGCCCGCGACCCAGATACGGGAGGAGTTGCGGCAGTTCCTGGTACGTTCGCCGGAAACCCCGGTTGAGCGCATTGCCATGCCGCCGGTAGAGCCGTTGACAGAGGCTGACGACCAGGCACCCGGGCATAAGCGGCTGCAATCATGGGTCGCCCGCGCGCAGAAGCTGAGAATCGGCGACTGGCTGAGGGATCAGTCCAATACCGGGCAGATACAGCACATCCGGCTGGTATGGGTTGCCCGGGACTTTAACCGGTATGTGTTTGTGAACCATCAGGGCATGCGGGTGGTCGAGCTGGAACTGGCCGAGCTGGCGGAACGGATGCAACGGGAACTTATCGTGCCGGATAGCCAGTACGGCCGGCCGCTGGTGGATGACAGCATCGACCGGATGGTCCGCAAGGTTTATGACCAGATGTCACGGGCTGCTACCCACGACCGGCTCACCGGGCTGCTGGAGCGTCGCGAATTTGAGCGCATGCTGGAACAGCAGCTGAGCCGGCACGAAGACGAGCGCACCCTGGTGCGGCTGGACCTGCGTCAGTTCCGGCTGCTCAATGATACCGCCGGGTCGGCTGCCGGGGATGAAGCCCTGCGTCGCGTCGCGGGCATCCTCGGGGACAAGATTGCTGATGGCCAGCCGCTGGGCCGCCTGGGCGGGGATCAGTTCGGGTTCCTGCTGGCGTCTGAGGATGCAGGCCCCATGGTTGCGGCCATCATGCACGCGATCGAGACCCTGGAGCTGAACTGGCAGGGGCGTCGTTACCGCCTCACTGCCAGTGCCGGCCTGGCGCCCCAGTTGCCGGTGTTTACCACCGCAGCACGCTGGCTGAGGGCAACGGATGAGGCCTGCAAGCTGGCGAAAATCCGTGGTGGCGGCAAATACGTGATCCATCAGCCGGAGCCGGAATGGTTCGAGCGACAGGAACAGGTGGCCGCCCGGGTGGCCAGTCTGGAGAGCCTCAGTGAAGAGCGCGTGCTGCTGCGTTCCCAGAAGATCATCCCGCTGCACAAGAACACCCGGTTGACGACCCAGTACGAAGTGCTGATCAGCATGTATGACGATCAGGGCGGGCTGATCAGTACCGACGACTTTGTGCGTATGGCCGAGCGCTATAACTGCATGCAGTCGGTAGACCGCTGGATGGTGGGGTACATGCTGGACTGGCTTCGGGCACACCGCGGGCGTGAGGGCGGCAGTGCCGGCCGCCGCCAGCCCGGGTATTGCGTCAAGTTATCGGGCCATTCCCTCAATGATGAAGGCCTGCTGGAGTTTATCTACAGTAAGCTGAGCGAGGCCGATGCTCCCATCGAACGGCTCTGGTTTGAAATCACGGAGGCCGCGGCGATTCGCGATGTGGAATCCGTGGCCGAGTTTATTGTTGAAATGCAGGAGCTGGGCTGCCGTTTCTGCCTGGGCAGTTTCGGCGCGGGGCCGGTTTCCTACCAGTCCATGCGCAGCCTGCCGGTTTCCCTGATCAAGCTCGATGGCGCGTTTGTGGAAAACATCGCCAACAGCGATGCCGATCAGGCCATGGTGCGCTCCATGGTTGAAATGGCCCATTACCTGAACCGGGAAGTGATCGCCACCCGTATCGAAAGCCGGGAAGCCCTGGATACGCTCCGCAAGCTGGGCGTGGATTATGGCCAGGGCTATGTCATCGAGAAGCCCGGCTTGCTGGAACAGCTGGAAACCACCTGAGCCGCCGGGTGATTACCGGGTCAGCCGGCCATTCTGGTAGTCCCGCAGCGTCTGTTCGATTTCCTCCCGGGAGTTCATCACAAACGGCCCGTATTGCACGACCGGCTCACCGATGGGGCGGCCCGCAATCAGCAGTAGACGTGCACCCTCGTGGCCGCCCTTGACGGTTAAGGTTTCGCCATCACTCAGCAGCGTGGCTGCCGATTTCTTTAGGGGCGTTTCGGCCAGGCTGGCGCTGCCGTTGTACAGGTAGACCAGGGCGTTAAGGTGGCCAGCAACGGGCACTGAGAGTTCACCGTCGGGGTCCAGATGCAGGTCTGCATACAGTGGCTCGGTGGTGCCCCCGGTCACGGCGCCCTGCCAGGGGCGACCGTCAAGGGTCACCTCGCCGGCAATCAGCCGGATGTGGCCGCCGTTGAGCTTCACATGCGGAATCTCTTCCGGCTGGATATCCCGGTAACCGGCCGGCTTCATTTTCTCCGCTGCCGGCAGATTCAGCCACAGCTGGAAGCCGCGCATGGCGCCGTCTTCCTGCTGGGGCATCTCCGAATGCACGATACCCCGGCCGGCCGTCATCCACTGTACACCCCCGTTTCTCAGGTTGCCCCGGTTGCCCAGGTGGTCCTCGTGGAGCATGTGACCTTCGATCATGTAGGTCACGGTTTCGAAGCCCCGGTGAGGGTGGGACGGGAAACCGGCAATGTAATCCTGGGGCTGGTCGGAGCCGAACTCATCCAGCATCAGAAACGGGTCCATGCGGACATGCTGGTTCTGGCCCAGGGTGCGACGTATACGAACCCCGGCGCCATCAGAAGTTTCCAGCGCCGGGATTACACGTTTGATGGTACGTTCAGTCATGATGGCCTCCGCTTCCGTATTAATGATAGGACCATTAAAGGAAATATGAGGCGGGGAAGAAAACGGAAAATTCCGGCCCCGGTGTTCGATAAAACTGAACAAGTGCCGGGCGAAGGGGTCGCCCGGCCGGGACCGGTGAATTTATACGAGGGTCAGGGCATATTGCGGGAATAGAAAATTTCCAGCATTTCCCGCCTGAGGCGTTCTTCAATGGAGGCGGCTTCTTCGGTACCCAGTTCGTTGGCGTCCACGCCGAACACGTAGTTGTTCAGGTTAAAGTCCTTGATCATCATCTTGGTGTGGAACAGGTTTTCCTGATACACGTTCACGTCGATCATCTTATAGGCGTTCTGGGTGTCCTCGGTCAGATAGTTCTGGATCGAGTTGATGTCGTGGTCGATGTAGTGCTTGGTACCGTCCACATCCCGGGTGAAGCCGCGTACCCGGTAGTCCACCGTCACCACGTCCGAGTCAAAGCTGTGGATCAGATAGTTCAGCACCTTCAGCGGTGAGATCAGCCCGCAGGTAGACACGTCAATGTCGGCACGGAAGGTACTGATGCCCTCGTGGGGATGGCTTTCCGGATAGGTGTGAACGGTCACATGGCTCTTGTCCAGATGCGCCACGATGGTATCCGGCAGCGGACCGGGGGACTCTTCGTTATCCGGCTCAGTGCCGGTGAGCTCGTGCTCGGCGATCAGCATGGTCACCGACGCACCGTGGGGCTCGTAGTCCTGGCGGGCAATGTTGAGAATGTTCGCGCCGATAATCTTGACCACATCGGTGAGAATCTGGGTCAGACGCTCCGCGTTGTACATCTCGTCGATGTAATCGATATAGGCTTCCCGCTGCGCTTCGGTCTGTGCGAAGCACATGTCATAGATATTGAAGCTCAGGGATTTGGTCAGGTTGTTGAAACCATGCAGCTGGAGTTTGGGTTCCATGTTCAGCCCCTCCGAAATAGTGGAGATATTGAAATACAGGTCTGCCTGGCTCGCTCGTTCAGGAGCATAGCTGACCTGCGGAGGCCGCCACCGATGACTGACCATTTTATGTGCACAGACCGGCGGAGAAGGGTGCGTATTATGCACACCGAT
>CAYMQO010000161.1:1162-5349 GCA_964392405.1 uncultured Marinobacter sp. | reverse complement strand
TGACCGACTACACCTGGGACGCCATACGACGGGCTTACCTGTCCATGGCGGAAATCCAGTTTGCCGCCGGTGCCCGAACCGTAACGCCAGTGCATAACGACGCCAGCCCGACCCGGGATATGGGCCAGGCCCGACAGTTAATCAACAGTCTCGACTTGCGCACCTTCAAGACCCGCCTGGGCAGTGCCCACGTGATGGGTGGATGTGCCATGGGCGAAGACGTCACGACCGCGGTCACCGACAGCCTCGGCCGACACCACCAACTGGAGAACCTGTCGATCCACGACGGCTCGCTGTTCCCCACCAGCATAGGCGCCAACCCGCAACTGTCCATTTATGCCCTCACCGCGAAACTGTCCACGCTGTTGGCCGAACGACTGGGTTCAGCATGAAAACCCGAGATCGAATCCTGCAAACCAGCCGGCATCTGTTCAATACCCAGGGCGAACGCAACATCACCACTAATCACATCGCCAGTCACCTGGGCATCTCCCCGGGCAATCTCTATTACCATTTTCGGAATAAATCCATGATCGTTGCGGAACTCTTCAGCGAGTTTGAGGGGCAGATGGATATGTTCTTTGAACTTCCCGAACAGTCCCCGGTTTCCCTGGAGCACAAGACGCACTATCTGGAATCCCTGCTGGCGATCCTGTGGGAGTACCGGTTCCTGCACCAGAGCCTGGAACACCTGCTTGACTCCGACCCTGAACTGGCGGAGCGCTACTGCCGGTTCGCCCAACGCAGCCTGTACAGCACGCAGATGATCTATCAGGCCTTTGCCGATGCCGGGATTCTGCGGCTCACTGCCCGTCAGGCCGAAAACCTGAGCATCAATGTGTGGATTGTCCTGAGTTCCTGGATGCGTTTTCTGGTGACCACCCAGGGCACCCGGCTGAACCTGAGCGAGCCACTATTAAGACGGGGCATCTATCAGATACTGGTACTGGAAGAAGGTTATGTGGCGCCGGCCTATCGGGACGCGGTGGCTTCGCTGTGCGACCGGTTATACGTACCGCTGGAAGCCATTTCGGATTAGCCCAGAAAGCGGGCAAAAGCCTCCACCCCTTCCGTACTCGTGACATCGGTGGGTAACAGGGGCAGCTCGACCCGCGGGAGGGATTTGAGCTTACCGGACATACCAGCCAGAACCTCTTCTTCGAGCCGGCGTCGGCTGGCCAGGAAGTCGCCCTGATCGGATGGGGAGCGGCGGTTGATGATACAGCCACCAACGCGGACACCGGAGGCACGGAGTTCGTCGAAGAACTCCGCACTTTCCAGGACAGGCAGGCGCTCCGCTGTGAAGACGATAAAAAACACACAACGGTCAGGATCCGACAGCACGCTGCGCAGTTGTTCAAAGCGCTCACGGCGCTTGAGCAGGATCGAGCGCAGCTGTTGATTGCGCCGGTCTACGGGATCAGGGGCACCGGTAACAGCATGGTCACGCCCCGTGGGAGACAGGCCCCGTACCACGGCGCTGAGGTGCTCGGACTTTGCGCGGCGATCGAGCAATCCATCCGTCCAGGCTGCCATCAGCTCCGGCAGAGCCATCAGCCGCGAGGTATGGCCTGAAGGCGCGGTATCGAACACCAGATGTTCATAGCCGTCGGCTTCTTCACTAACCAGCGTGGCTATGCGCTCAAGGATGGCCGCTTCGTGGGTTCCGGGGGACGTTGCGGCGAGCGCCAGATGCTTTTTGACCTCGCCGTGCAGGTGCTCCGGCATCATGGCCCGCATGGTATGGCCGACTTCCCGGAGGTGTTCCTCCGTGGTGGCGGCGGGATCCAGTTCAATAACGTCGAGATTGTCGCGCACCCTGGTAATCCGGTCACCAATACGCCGGTCCCACAGGTGACCCAGGTTGTGGGCCGGGTCTGTGGACACCAGAAGCGTTCGGCGACCGGCCGCGGCCAGCGCTGTGGCGGTCGAGGAGGCAACCGTGGTTTTACCAACGCCGCCCTTACCACCAAAAAAGATAACCCGGGTGGACCCGATCAGCTCTAGCAGCACTGGATGTTCTCCAGGGGTGAGTGTTCCATGCCCATTCTGCGGTGCCAGGCATGGAAGTCTTCGTAAACTACCGGGAGCAGTTCCAGGGTGTAGTAGCTGGCAGGATTGGGAACGCCAAGGGCCTCAGAGAGAACGAGCATCATGAAGAGGTCGTCCTCCTGCTGGCGTGCCTTTACGAAAGCTGCGCGGTAGGGGCCGGCATAGTATTCTGCCAGCCCATCCGAGAACTTCTTCAGCTTCCCGCGCAGCGACATGTCAGGGCTTCGCTGCCGAGGCACCCGGCTCAGCCAATGCTTCAGACCCGTCATCCTTCCACACCACAGCCTGCTCCTCGTGGGCACGCTTCAGGGCCGCAAAGGCCGCAACGGTGACCCATAGGCCTGCGATGAGAATGATGATGTCAAGGCCCAGGAGCAGCCAGTTGCCGGCGAGCCAGAACTGCTTCAGCTGCACCACCATGGCCCACAGGGACATGAAGAGGACAAACGCCAGTGGCAGGAGAACCGGCCAGGTGGGACGACGCAGCCGCGCCAGCATGACCGCAATGATCGACAGCGACAGCGCGGCCAGGAGCTGGTTGGTGGTGCCGAACAGCGGCCAGATGAGCATACCGCCGGAACCATCGGCACCCGCCGAGAATGTTAACCCGACGCCAAGCACAACCACTACGATGGTGGCAATAAGCACGCTGAGCTTCAGGCCCATGAGTTCACCGATCTCCTGGACAACGAAGCGCTGGAGACGTATGCCCGTATCCATTGTCGTTGCGGCAAAGAGCACCGCCATGGTGGCCAGAATGGTCGCAGACAGTGACGCCGGGATGCCCAGCCCCTGGTTGACGAGACTGCCACCGCCCTGCACAAACGCATTCACACCACCGGAGCCAAAGGCGGCGTAGATCGCTTCCCAGTCCGCCACGGTCTGAAAGCCGGCGGTTGTAGCGATGATGGTGCCCAGGGCCAGCAGCCCTTCACCAACAGCGCCGAAATAACCGACAAAACGGGCGTCGGTCTCTTTGTCCAGCTGCTTTGAGGAGGTACCGGAAGCCACAATGCCGTGGAAACCAGAGATTGCGCCACAGGCGATGGTGACGAAGAGCAGCGGGAAGAGTGACGGTGTGCCCTCGGGAACCGCAGCGTTGATGGCCGGGGCGACAACGGTTGGCGCGGTAAACAGGAACGCCAGGTAAAGAATACCCAGGCCGATGAAAAGCTGCAGACCGTTGATGTAATCACGGGGCTGGAGAAGCACCCAGACCGGAAGCATGGAAGCGATGCCACCGTAGATAAACAACACCAGAATCCAGAATGCAGACGGAGAGAGTCCCAGGATCTCATCAGGCAGGATGATGGGGTAGCTGTCGCCGATGATCATCAGGGAGTAGAGCGCAATAACGCCGACCAGAGAGACCAGCGGGAGACTCCACTTCAGGCGATAGATAGCCTGGCCAATGAACAGGGCAACGATGATGGCGCCCCAGGTAGGAATGACTGCCGTCGGGGTAGACACCAGAAGCCTGGAGATGACCACCGCAAAAGCAGCAACAACCATGAGCAGCAAGAGGAAAATAACCACCAGGAAGAGACTGCGGCCATGGCCACCGATATAACGTCCCGATAGCATCCCTATCGACTGGCCTTTATGTCGCTGGGAAGCCCAGAGGGTGCCCATATCATGCATGCCTGCGAAGAAAACGGTGCCGATGGTCACCCAGAGGAAAGCCGGCACCCACCCCCAGATCACCGCAATGGCAGGACCGACAATTGGTGCAGCACCGGCCACTGAGGTGAAGTGATGCCCCCAGAGGACGTACTTGTTCGTGGGCACATAGTCCACCCCATCGGCCATGGTGTGCGCCGGGGTCTGATACCCTGCCGATAGTTGGAAGACTTTTTTGCCAAGGAAGCGGGAATAAAGGAAGTATCCACCGATCATCATCGCCAGACCGATGAACATCAGAATGAGTGAATTCATATGAGGACCGTTATGTTTGTTGTGTCGAACCGCCCCCTGACCGTCGCAACACGACCACAGGGGCAGCACCGGGGCTACCCATCAATCATCACACCGTTAAGCATATGAGCCATCTGGCGTTTCGACAAGTATTTGCACCCTGAAATGCAGCCGAAGTGAACCGTGCCACGGGCTGCCCGACCCCTCAGACCCGGTAGAAC
>CAYMQO010000161.1:0-1062 GCA_964392405.1 uncultured Marinobacter sp. | reverse complement strand
CCGTAAACGGTGAAAAACCGCAGGCCAGTGGTGGGCAACTGATACAGATGGCTGTAGGTATGGGCCATCAGTTCGTTGGCTTTTTTCGAGGCTGCATACAGGCTCACCGGATGATCCACGTTGTCCTGTACAGAGAACGGCATGGTTTCGTTGGCACCATAGACCGAGCTGCTGGATGCATACACCAGGTGCTCAACCTTGTGATTACGGCAGCCCTCGAGGATGTTCAGAAAGCCGGTGAGATTGGAATCCGCGTAAGCGTGGGGGTTCTCGATGGAGTAGCGCACACCCGCCTGGGCGGCCATGTGACAGACGCGCTGGGGCTGGTGGGTGCGAAACAGCTCTTCCATGGCCTGCCGGTCGGCAATGTCCTGGCGGACTTCCGTAAAACCGCGATAGTCCCGCAAACGATCCAGCCGGGCTTCTTTCAGGCGGGTATCGTAATAGTCGTTCACGTTATCCACGCCAATCACGTCATCGCCGCGCTCAAGCAGGCGAAGGGCGATGTGGAATCCGATAAAGCCGGCGGTACCGGTGACAAGAATTTTCAAGGCTCTGATCCTGTTCCCTGATGGTTAATCAGCCAGCGCCCTGCCCCCGCCTGGCGACGCGGCGGCCGGAATCACTGGCCCTCCCTGCTAGCACGCCGGTTCAGAAACTGAACCCGACGCTGGCGAACGGGCCGCCGATATCAATGTCCAGCCGGTCGTCGCCATCTTCGTAGTCTACCGCCATCTCACGGTACCCTGCCCGCAACTGGACACCCGCAACTGCGTATTGACCGTAGACGTCGTAATCGTACACGGAATCACCACCATAACTGATGACATTGCCGTTAATTCCGACAGAAAGTCCGCTTAACGGCAGGTCAAACCGCGCCGCTGCATAGCCCATCGGCAACACCGCATCCACATCAGTTTTACTTCGGTTCAGACCGGCGACGTCGGAGACTTTCAGCTCGGCGTCCAGGTCGCGCACGGTCAGGCCGAGGTCCAGATTGACCCAGTTATCCAGCACCTCGTAATACAGCGTAAGGTCGGTCTGGCGCCATTTCAGGCTGGA
>CAYMQO010000160.1:2963-5369 GCA_964392405.1 uncultured Marinobacter sp. | reverse complement strand
TTTTTGTTTTAGCAGTGTTTTCTGCTTGCTTCACTGCTCAACGTGGTGCGTATATTAAGGATTCGCCGGCCCCCTGTCAACGGCTATTTCACATTTTTCTTTTGAGGGAAACCACCTATGTCTATCAGATCGGTACACGCGGATCGGACTACTCCTTGAAGTAGACAATCTGATGCGTTGTCGCCAGCAGATCGCCGCTTTTGCTCCAGACTTCAGCGCTCTGATCGAAGTACCCCTTGCCAAAGTGGTTGGCGCGGGTGCTGCCGAAGACGTGTTCACGGCCTGCCTGGTCCAGCAGATCCTGATCCGCGTGGAAGTACGTGGTCAGCGATACGGTACCGATGGGTACCAGTTTGGGGCGACGGATGTAGATGCGGGGGAAGAAGGCATCGCACAGGGCCGACAGGGACAGGAAGTCCAGCGGCCGCGGGGGCTCGTCCCGCATCCATACCCGGCTGAGGGAGGGTTCATCGGGGTTCTGGGGACCCATCAGCTCACCGTCCACAAAGCGCATATCGTAGTTGCGGGTCCAGCCGGGGCGGCCTGCCCGGTTGAAAAGCTCCAGATCGGAAGCCATCGGAATCTTTGGAAAGGTGCGTTCAGTGGATTCCCATGTCTCCCGGCGCACGGCGGTCACGGCGGTGGCAAAGGCCACCACCTGATCGTTCTGAACCTGTTCCACCCACCAGTGTTGGGTGCTGCGGTTGGTGCGCACGGGGCGGGCGATGATGTCGAACGGCCCATCCGCTACCGGCGCAGCGAAGTTCACCGTGAGTGAAACCGGCGCGCCCAGTAACTCTTCATGAGACAGCACCGCGTTCAATAGTGTGGCGCCGGTGGTGCCACCAAAGGGGCCCACCATATTGGCGTAGGCGGGGCTGGTTTTACCTTGCCAATGACCTGGCCCCAGGGGTTCCAGGTTGAGAGCTTGGTCCAGGGGATGTTTGTCGTCAGTATTGTTGGTCATGATGTATCAGGCAGACTCGGCAAAGTGTGTGGCGGATGGGGCCGGCGTGAGCCCATCCGGATGGTGAGGGCATTCCCAGTGTTGTATAAGAGCTACGCATTCACTTCCGCATAGAGCTCCTTCTTGGAAAGTTTGCCAACCGGTGTTTTCGGCAGTTCGTCGCGGATTTCCAGGCCGTGGATCATCTCGTGCTTGCCGAGTCGGGGGCGAAGAAACGCCTGCATCTCTTCCAGCGTCGGCTCCGGCTGACCAGCGGCAAGGGTGATGTAAGCCCGCGGGCTCTGGCCCCGGTACTCGTCGGGGACACCGATTACCGAGACCTCGGATACTGCCGGGTGCTCGTAAATGGCCTCTTCGATATTGCGGGGGTATACGTTGTAACCGCTGCAGATAATCATGTCCTTGGTGCGGTCAACAATGTACACAAACCCCTTCTCGTCCATATAGGCGACGTCGCCGGTACGGTAAAAACCGGTGGAAGTGGTGGACTCGGCCGTGGCGTCGTCCCGTTTCCAGTAACCTTTCATCAGGTTGGCCCCACGGATGCACAGTTCACCGCGCTCTCCCGCTGGAAGCTCGTCCTCGCCGTCCAGGGAAAGGATGCGCAGATCCACCCCGGGCGCAGGAACGCCACAGGAGCCAGGAGGTACAGTCACGCCCTGGGGTGTAAAGGTACCGACGGTGGTGGTTTCGGTCATGCCCCAGCCTTCTTTTACGGTACAGCCCGCCCGCTCTTTAAAACGCTGTTGAAGTTCAACCGGTAGTGGGGCCCCTCCGGAATTGCATAGCTTCAGGGAATCCAGACGGTAACGATTCAGGTCCGGGTAGGACAGCAGCGCTGCGAGCATGGTGGGTACGGCCGGGAAAACCGTGATCTTTTCGTTCTGGATGATTTCCAGGGCTTCTTTCGGGTCGAAGCGGAGTTGCTGGTAGAGGGTGGCACCGTTGCTCAGACCGAACAGCATATTCACCACGATGGCATAGATATGGAACGGTGGCAGCACCGCAAGCAACCGCTCTTCTCCCGGGGTAGTGGTGGTGTTAAGAGCGGCGCTCAGCTGGTCCATGGCAGTGGAAAGGCAGCCGTGAGTCAGCATCGCGCCTTTCGGGGCCCCGGTTGTGCCACCGGTGTACTGGAGGACCGCCAGATTGCCCAGTACCCGGGACTCCGGATAGTCCTGGTAGGCGCCGTCGTTGTCCAGCAGGTCAGCAAAGCGGACCGCTCCTTCCGGCAAGTCATCAGTAAGTTCGCCGGCGCTGGCCAACCGCTCGCGAACCTGGTCTGGCGCGCCAGCGAACTCTGGAACCGTACCGACGATCAGGGTTTGCAGGCGGGAGGACCCGATAAACCGTTCCATCTGGGGCAGCAGGGTTTTCAGATCCACGGTGATCATCAGATCCGTTTCGCTGTCGGTGATCTTGTGCTCAAGAATGCGCTC
>CAYMQO010000160.1:0-2863 GCA_964392405.1 uncultured Marinobacter sp. | reverse complement strand
GCGACATCGGCCAGCATCTCATGAACGGAACGGCCGGACATTTCCGGGTGGTGCGGGATGCCCTCGGGATACGTCTGGAGCCATGGGGCGTCCGGGGAAACCTGGTGGGGTGTCATGTTGTTGCAACCTCTTTATCTGGTTGTTCTTATGTTTGTTCGCCTTGCGTCGCCGTAAGCAACGTTTTTATACTCTGCTGCATAGAGAGACAAAAAGAAACAGCGAGTTGAGCATCCCCGTACTCGCTTCCATGACCAGCCCTCCCAGGCCTGCGCGCCTGGCATCATTAACTCAAGGTATGTATTCATGAGTCAGCCTTTCCGTTACTACATGCAGGTCCGTTACGCCGAATGTGACGCTCAGAAAGTTGTGTTTAATGCGCGATTTGGCGATTACATTGACCTGGCGGCGACTGAGTTTTTCCAGTACACCTGTGATCATAGCCAGATGCCGGGCGGCAGCCTGGACTATCAGGTAGTGAAGCTAACCATTGAATGGAAAGCCCCCGCCCGGTACCGGGATCAGTTGGAAATTTCGGTACAGGCGACGCACATCGGCAATACGTCATTCACCCTGGAGCTGGAGATGGTGAATGCAAA
Source organism: uncultured Marinobacter sp. (assembly GCA_964392405.1). GTDB lineage: Bacteria > Pseudomonadota > Gammaproteobacteria > Pseudomonadales > Oleiphilaceae > Marinobacter. The sequence goes on along the minus strand of CAYMQO010000160.1, from coordinate 2,267 downwards.
CACCCGGCAGTTTATCGCCCGGGGCGAGATGGTTGGTGTCGTTGTACACCCGGTCACCCTTGAGAAAATGCCTGTGCCGGACGTGATGCGAGCGGCTCTGGAGCAGGGCGGTCGTGGCGCCTTTGTTGATCATGCCGGCATGTTCACCGCAGAGAGCGCGGTTACGGCCGCTGAGGCTGGCCGGCCTGCCTGATCCGGGTTGGCAGCGCAGTAAGTGCGTCGATAACTTCATCCTCGGTTACCTGCCGGAAGTCCTCGTACCACTGGCCCACGGAATTGAACCGCGCCGGCTCCAGCAGACAGATTCCGCGATCGGCAAGTCTGGAGAAACGGTCCGCGGTTCCCGGAGGCCCCACCGGTACCGCGACGATAATGGTTGCCGCCCCCCGGGCTTTCAGCACCTGAACCGCCAGTTCCATGGTTGCGCCGGTCGCTACGCCGTCATCCATCAGAATGACGGCACGCCGGTTAACGTCCACCGGCGACCGCGCGCCCCGGAAAAGTCTCGCGCGGGAGGCGAGCACAGCCTTTTCTCTGGCTTCGACCTCCTGAATCTGCGCCTCCGTAATCCCGAGGCGACGGACCAGCGACGCGTTCAGATAGCGGGTTCCGTCTTCAGCAACCGCTCCCATCGCCAGCTCAGAGTGGCCGGGAACGCCGAGTTTGCGAAGATTCAGCACATCCAGTTCCAACCCCAGTGCCCGTGCGACTTCCCAGGCCACCGGAACACCGCCACGGGGCAGGCCCAGGGCAACCGCATTATCGGGCAGCTGACTTTCCCGCAGCTTACAGGCGAGAGCCTGACCGGCTTCAAGCCGATTCTTGAAAGGGGAGTCTGCCATGGCGGCCGTCCTGAGTTTCGCTGGTGTTCAACACCTATTGAAGTTCAGTCTGACGGTGGCGGCAAACCGGCGATCAACCTGGCTGGTTTATGTGGCGGTATGACTACTTTGTGGAAGGGATCGGGCAGGAACGAGATACATCAGCGTTGGTATTTTACGATGGGTGCTATCCGTCGTCGCTGCCACCGGGTCTTGAACTCAACCAGAAAGATAGTAAGACTTCAATTTTTGGCGCATATGGACGGGGTCCCACATGGAAGAAGTTACCCAGTTGTCGTTGTCTCCAACCTCGGACACAGAATCAGATCTGTTAGATGGTCTGGGCCAAAGGCTGTGCCGTCTACGCGGCGTTGTGCTAGAGAAGGCTTTCTTGCTGAAAGACGGCCGATTCCTTGTGATTTCGACGGATGATTGTCCGTACGAGGAAGGGATCCACGTTGCTCTGGTATGGTCTGGCGGGGCGATTGATGAGCAGATTACCCGTTTGCACGCGTACCATGGAGCGGTGTTGACTGAGGTCCGCCCGGTCACTGAGCATAGCCTCCAGCTCATAATCAGCGATCAGGAAAAAATAGTAATAACGATTAATTTCGACGGGTTCCGGAAGCCGTTAGAATTCGCAAGCTGTGGATTTACGTCGGATTGGAAACCGTTCCAGCTTAAGTTTCTCACGGTAGTAACTGCGGACAGCTGAAAGACCAGTCTTATGAAACTGCCAAGGAGGGGCCGGTCGTCCCCACGTTGAGAAGGAAACGGATAAAGAGCTCTGGTGGTGATCGGCAGATGCGGGCAGTATCGCAGTACCGACGCAGCAGCGTTGCTATGAAGAAAGGTTCACGATACGATCCTTCAGGTTGACAGGACTCATGGAAAATTACTGCAAAAGGACTCGCTATGTTCTCTCAGTGTATGGCTGACCGATCCCGGTTGGCTTCCCATCGTGTTGCTCTCGAATCCAGTCTTGCCGAAGAATGGACGGATAATCAGGCCGACGTTTACGTTCTTGAAAGAGACGATATGGTTGCTGTCTGGATCCAGGAGCAAAAGGATAAGGGGCGCTCTGATAGTGACATTGAGGCCAGGTTCGAGGAGCTGGTCGGTGAAACAAAACTCACACTGCTGAATGAGACTTTTAATCTGATCGATGACCATGGAGCGACTCTGGTTGTCGCTACCATGGATGCAAAAATCCTCGGCTCGCTCGGGCGAGATATGCAGCGCTCGGGGAATATTTTAGGACAGTACGGGATTCGCTCCCATAACGGGAAGCAGTACATTTCCTTTAAGGGCAATCACCGGTTGCGCACGGTCATTAAAGGTACGCGCTATGGCCTGAAGAACCCTACGATTGTAAAGATGGGCATTGGGCCCGATGGGTTAAAACAGACAGCAAAAGGTGGTGTTTACGTCACTGTAGTGGTGTCA
>CAYMQO010000159.1:0-5398 GCA_964392405.1 uncultured Marinobacter sp. | reverse complement strand
GCATGGTTTCCACCATGGCCAGTGCAGTCAGCGGATTCACAAAACTTGAAGCGCCTTCCACGGCAGTCGTACCCGGCTCCAGTTCCAGACAGTTCTGAACGTTGGCACAGACATATTTCCGGTAACTGCCCCCGCCAATGAACGCAACAGTCTTGCCCATCAGGTTTTGCGCAGCGGCGGATGAGCCTGCGGCAACGACGGTACCGGCGCCTTCGTTGCCCACAGGTATCGCCTTGCCAATTCGCTTTTTAACGGCACCCATGAATTTCGCTGGCACGTCCGCACGGATGGCCGGGCGATCAGCGGTACCGGACTGGCTCGCCGTCGTCATATCCGCCACGCTGAACATCACGCCCAAGTCAGACGGGTTGATAGGGGCGGCTTCAATGCGGATGACCACCTGGTTCTCGCCCGGCTGCGGGATCTCGATTTCGCGCAGGGCAATTTCCAGTTTGTTGTCTTCGCTGATGGTTGAAATAAGCTCGATGTTGTTATCTGACACTTTGTTCTCCTTCAGAAGTTAATTGTTCTGGTACTTCAGTAACCGGTGTTTCGTCCATGAATGCGGGGTAAGCCTGAGCGCCTGAGTTCCGCGTTGCCCGGCTGTCTGATCGTCGCGATCACTGAGGGTAGGGTAACCGACTTAGACAATTGGTTCTCTAAGGAAATGCAGGCCAGCACGTAGCCGTGAGAAAGAGATTGGCCCGCTGCGCTGGATCCGTCAGAGCCTTAACTTGCCGGCATCAAATGCCGTCAAGCCCGTCTTCCTGATCGAGCCCATGGTCATGCTGGGGGATCTGGACAAGGATATTGAGGGCCGTATCCGCTTCTCCCGCCGGGCGGACGAAAGCACCTTCCTGGAAGACTACAACAAGATGAAGATCATGGATCTGTCCGAGGTCCATGCAGGTGGCGCTGGTAACGCGCCAATGGGATTTCTCCTATAACTTCGATGCTGAAGAAACCCGTGATGCAGATATGATGCATCGCATCCGGCCCTGGAACGCCATGATGCTGATCTCCAATGACATCATGCGCTATGCGGAACAGCAGGACGACGGCAAAATCCGTGATGTGGATGTGAATGCCATGGAGAAGTACGCGAACCAGTACATCTCCCAGCAGATATTCAACATTCTCACCGCCCAGGCAGTGACAACGGATTACGATGAAGACTATTTCCGTCGTGCCGGAGTGGACATCGGCGAAACCATCCGCCTGGATGCCAACGACCTGTTCTTCCGCTCTATCGATCTGCCGCATTTCAACAAAGTGACGGAAGCCATTGAGGGGGTGAGCCTGCTACCCATCGAGGCCAACCGTTATCGGGAAGCGCTGCGCCAGTACAAGGAATCTGGCTACGACGCCACCCATCTGAAAGATCTGCATTTCTTCAAAAACTGCTCATCGATTGTGTCCATCGTGTCGCTGCCCAAGGATTACAAGTTGTCATACATGGACCTGAACCGGCTGAAGACGCACCTGAACGCGCTATTCCCCAACACCACCCTGAAGCGCTATGCGCTGGTGATCGGTGCTTCTGCCAACCTGTCGCTGACAACCTTGGTGGTTAAGAGTCCGTGTCTGAGCGATGACTTCCTGACGCTGATTGTGGCTTATATCAAGCGGTGTTTCGCCAACGACCAGACTCGCTACGATGACACCCTTGATGAAGCAATGCTGGACTTTATCCGTTCTCCTGAGCTGGATGAGGCGCTGGTGGACAGCATGCTTAACGAGTTCGAGAACCCGGCAAAAATTCTCGACACTAACTGGTACGCCATCAAACCCATGTATGAGAAAAAGTATCGGGAAATGTGCCACGACCAGGACAGCTTCGTGTCTATCAATGACATTCGCCTGAGCCGCGACAATGTTAAAAAGGCTATTAAATATCTACGGGAGATCTACCGCCACCGCATCAGCAAGACCCGTATGATCAGCCTGAACGATTCGGATAGCCCGGGGCCTGGGTTAACTTTGTCAGGGAAGTAATGAAAAGGTGACCTCGCCGGGGAGCCCGGCTCCAAGCTGGGCCGTCTGGCGAGGTGTCGTGGCTGCATAATGGCGGGGCAAACCCCGCCGGCAGGCTTCCGCTGCCTGGGTTGACGTTCAGCTTCACCTGCCCCTTGTCTATTATCATTTGATAGAATCTGAGAGCTGCTAACATACGGTCCATTATTTCCAAACTGAGGGGACATCATGGCAGCTGATCTGAATGCCCGTTACGGCTTAAACCCAGCGCATAGTGAAGTGGTCGAAGCATGCACGGTTATTGCGCCATGCAAAACCCTGGATATGGGCTGCTCCAACGGGCGCAACGCTTTATACCTGAGTCAGCTTGGTTTTGATGTTACCGCGGTCGATAACAACCCCAACGCGATCAATATGCTGAGTAACGTTGTTGGCGAAGAGGGGATAGACAATATCCAGACGCAGGTCTATGACATCAACAGCGCCATGCTTGATCAGGATTATGATTTTGTCGTCTGCACCGTTACCCTGATGTTTCTCGACCCGTCCCGTGTTGATTCAGTTATTTCCGATATGCAGGAACATACTCTGCCAGGTGGTTACAACCTGATCGTTTGCGCCATGAGCACGGAACAACATCCTTGCCCGGTAGGCTTTCCTTTTACGCTCAAAGCCGGGCAGTTGAGGGAGGCTTATCAGGGCTGGGAACTGGTTAAGTACAACGAGGACGTGGGCACGATGCATAATGGCGCGCGAATGCAGTTTGCCACCATGCTGGCGCGAAAGCCTCAGTAGTTTGGGGTAGCCCCAGGGCGTCGGTTACCAGGCCAGCCAAATGGTATGCCTGGCGCCCTTGCCGGGGCGTAGGGCACGAACGATAACCGGCTCAACAGAGAACCCGGCGCGGCGCAGGCGTTCGGTGAAGGCGTGCTCCGGGCCCGCGGACCAGTAGGCCAGGATGCCATCACTACTCAGGGATTTCTGGGCGGCGGCGATGCCTTCTGGCGAGTAGATCCAGTTGTTCTCCTCGCGGGTGAGGCCTTCGGGGCCATTATCGACGTCCAGCAAAATAGCATCCCAGTCGCGATCACCCTGTTTCAGAAGCTCGGCCACATCGCCAATGTGTACCCGGGCTCGGGCATCGTTAAGAGGATAGCCTGCCGCCGCACCCAGCGGGCCCCGGTTCCACGTTTCGACCTCTGGAACAAGTTCTGCCACTGTCACCCGGGCCTTATCCCCCGTTGACGCCAGCGCCGCAGCCAGGGTGAACCCCATGCCCAGCCCGCCAATCAGAATCCGCGGCTCCGACAGATGGTTCAGGCGTTCACACGCAAGCGTAGCCAGCGCATCTTCCGACCCGTGCAACCGGCTGTTCATCAGTTCACCGGGCTTACCGGCAATTCTGATCGAGAACTCGTCATTACGTTGTAGCAGGCGCAGGCGGGTGCCGTTACCGGGGATGGTTGCGGTACCGATTTCGTCGAAGCGGGACATGGAGTGCTTTCCGGGGCTATAGGGCTGGTCATAGGACCGGGGCATTGTACCCTATCGCGGGCTGGGTCCCCACGCTAAAAGACAAAGCTTCGGACCAACCCGTAGGCTATGGACCACATCACAAGACCAATGCCGATATCCAGAATTTTCCATGCCACCGGTTTTTGAAATAGCGGCCCTAAAATGGAGGCGCCATAACCTAAAGCGAAGAAAAACAGGAAAGAGGCGGTGATTCCACCGGCTAGAAACTCCAGTTTTTGATTTGCAAACTGAGCAGAAACTGTTCCCATCAGTACAACCGTGTCGAGGTACACATGGGGGTTCAGCCAGGTAATGGCTAGGCAGACACCAACTGTTTTACCGAGTGACGTCGAGGTGTATGTGCTGGGAGATAGGGTGTCGTTATTATGGACAAAGCCAATCCATAAGCTTCTTGCGCCGTACACTACAAGGAAGGTCACTCCGGCAATCAGCATGAGGCTTTCCAGCCAGGCAACCGATCTCACAATATAAGAAAACCCGAGAACTCCGGCAGAAATTAGGATGGCGTCTGATAAGGCACAGGTTAAGCAGACAACAAATACATGTTCCTTTCTGAGGCCCTGTTTAAGAATAAACGCATTTTGTGCCCCTATGGCGACAATCAGCGATAAACCAAGGAAAAACCCAGATAACAAAGCGCTCATAAAATTGAAACCCGTTTACCAAAGAAAGTTTGATGGGGTCCAGAGCTCGTGGGCAGGGGGCATTGTAGCTTGTTGAGCCTGAGCTCTCACGCCAGACCGTCAGCTACTTACTTTTGTGGCGTAATGTCCTAAAACTTTCCCATAGGGAAGCCAGAAACAACAAAGCCCGCACAAGGCGGGCTTCGTCTGAATTCTAATGGTGCCCGGAGGCGGAATCGAACCACCGACACGGGGATTTTCAATCCCCTGCTCTACCGACTGAGCTATCCGGGCATGTTGCTGTATTACCTGCAACGGGGCGCTATTAAACCGGTTTAGAATCACTGAGTCAAGGCCGTCTGGCAAAATTTTCCGTGGGTGCGGCGGAGTTGGTCAAGCCTTGATCAGACTGGATTAATTCTCCGGTGGTACGTAGCCTTCGGCCTGGTCGAAGGGTTCGTTATTGAAGAAGTGATCCATCTGCGCCTGCAGGTATTTACGAGTGTTGGGGTCCATCAGGCTCAGGTGTTTTTCGTTGATCAGCATGGTCTGCTGGGCCTGCCATTCTTCCCAGGCCTGTTTGGATACGTTTTCGAAGATGTCCTGGCCCTTGGCGCCGGGCATCGGGGGGAAGCTCAGGCCTTCCATTTCTTTCTGATATTTGCGGCAGAACACGGTTCGGCTCATGGGCGCTCCTGTTGGCTTGGGTTATAGAATTAGAGTGATCCTCGATCATATCAGATCAGAGCAGGCTAGCCTGTTCCGGGTTGGTTAGCAGTGATCTTACCGGGGCAGGCAGGCCCAGAGTCAGGGCCTCGTCGGGATGCAGCCAGCGGTGCCGGCCGGTGTCCTTGACGGCCGGGCTCTCGGAGACCTGCAGCCGGGCAGGGCGGATGTGCAGGTGGTAGTGGCTGAACGTATGCCGGAAGCCACTGATCAGATCGGTGTGGTTACACCGAACCCCGAGGTGCTGCTCGCAGGCGTCTTCCAGTTCATCGGCACCGTAGGCCGGGTCCAGTTCCGGCAGGCTCCATAAACCTCCCCAGATACCGCTGGGCGGGCGCTGTTCCAGCAGGATGCGGCCTGCGGCGTCTTCCAGGATCAGCATCCAGGTCTCTTTCTCTGGCTTTTCCCTGGCTGGCTTGCGTCCGGGATACAGGTGTACTTCGTTGCTGGCCCGGGCCTGGCAGTCGAAGTTCACCGGGCATTTTTCGCACGCCGGCCGGCTACGGGTGCACACCAGTGCGCCCAGGTCCATGATCGCC
>CAYMQO010000158.1:2645-5422 GCA_964392405.1 uncultured Marinobacter sp. | reverse complement strand
GATCCAGGCGATCCAGGCGATCCAGGCGATCCAGGCGATCCAGGCGATCCAGGCGAACCGAATCTTGCAGCGGGCGAGCAGCACTATCAGGCCATGTGCGCTGGTTGTCATGGCGCCGAAGCCGACGGTAATCCCATCGGTGTGCCCTTGAACAAGCCCCTGGGTTACGACAGGACGATTACCGCCATCGCCGATACCATGCCCCCGAGGGCACCCGCCAGCTGTGGGGCCCAGTGTGCTACGGATATTACCGATTATCTGAAATTCACCTATTGGGGCGGTAACTCAGCGGACCCGGGTGACGGAGGTGAGAATCCGGACGAGCCCGGCGGGCCGACTCTCGGGGAGGGTGCCGCGCCTGTAGCGCAATGTGAGCATCCGATCGCCCTGGACAGTCCAGTCGTGTCCAATGGCCTTGGCTTTAACCTGTCAAACAGCCGCAATGCAGACTCCCGGATAGACTCGGGCAACGTCGCCCGGTTGGCGTTCAGGCGTGCCCATGTGACCGCAGATGCCACGTCCCGCCGTGGCGCGCCTACCGCAACGGAAGACGAGCTTTTCTTCTTCGGCCTCGACGAGCTGTATGCCATGGACCGCAGCACGGGCTGTGAATACTGGCGCTATGAGGTTGAGGACGCTGAGCTGCGCAGCGCATCAGTGATCTATGAGCCATCGCTGGAAACGGTCTTTGTGGGTGACCGGGCCGGATTCGTCCATGCGGTGAATGCGCGAACCGGAGAGCTTCGCTGGAAAACCTTCGCCGGTGACGAGAGCCTGGGAGCGTCTGGTCACATGCTCACGGGTGGCTTGCAGTATCACGACGGTAAGCTGATCGTGCCGGTCAGCAGCATTGAAGTGTTCGAGCTGCTGAACGACCCCTGCTGCGCCAACCATGGCCTTGTCCATGCGCTGGATGCTACCACCGGGGATGTCCTCTGGACTTACCATACGACCGAACCGGCCGTGCACTACGGCGAGTACCAGGGACCGAGCGGCGCCCCGGTATGGTCAACCCCGACGGTGGACCCGGAGCGGAATCTGGTTTTCTTCGGGACTGGGCAGAACTACTCCGAACCGGCCACCCACACCTCAGACGCCATCATTGCGGTGGATCTGGATACCGGCGCAGAGCGCTGGGTGTTCCAGGCCCGTGAAGGGGATGTGTGGAACAACCATACCCCGGCGGCCACCACCGGGAAGGACTTTGATTTCGGCGCATCGCCTATCCTCACTGAAGACGGCAGCTCGATCATTGCCGGGGACAAGGCCGGCATTGTCTATTCCCTGGATGCTGACACCGGTGAGGTTAACTGGGTACGGCAACTGGGCATTGGCAGCAAGCTCGGTGGCGTGCACTGGAATATGGCGCTGGATGCCGACAAGGTATACGTGGGCATCGCCGATAAGTCGCCGGAGCTGGTTGATCCCGACGCGGAGCTGGACGCTTCCGAACGCCCCGGAGTCTACGCCATCGATCTGGCCAGCGGCGAGGTTGTGTGGGCGGCCCATCCTACCCACAACCACAACGGAGAGACGGTAAACTCGGCGTATTCCGCCTCGGTTGCAGTCACTAACGACCTGGTGTTTGCAGGCTCCCTGGACGGTGTTCTGCGGGCGTTTGACAAGTACACCGGGCAGGAGCTGTGGTCATTTGACAGCGCAGTGCCGGTGATCGGCGCTGACGGCACCGTAGGCAACGGCGGCACCATTGATAACGCCGGGCCGGTGATCGCCGGGGATAGCGTACTGCTCAATTCCGGCTATTCGGTGTTCGGTGGCGCAACCCGTTATCAGGCGGGGCCGGGTAACGCCCTGTTTATCCTAACGCTGGAAGAGTGATCTTCCGGTGCCCCCGGCACAGCGTCGGGGGCACCGGGTATCGCCGTTACAACCGCTCGTCCTTACCGGATGGGGCAGGGCCGCTGTCGGCAGCCTCAGTCTCAGCCACGAGTTCCTCCTCGTCCGCCACTTCCACGTTTTCCTCAAACTCGGTATTCCGTGGGTCCAGCTCATCAACACCAAGGGCGACTTCCGGCATGGTCGGGTAGTACTGCTCCTGCTGCTCCACGGTTGGCTGCCGGTGCTGAGGACCGAACAGCATAAACAGAATCAGTGCAGCCAGTACCAGTGCATTGCTGATAAACAGGCCCTGAGGTCCCAGCAGGTCCATAAACCCGGCGCCTAACAGCGGCCCCAGAATGCTGCCCAGCCCATAGCTCAGCAGCAGGGTGGTACTGGCGGAGGTGATCTGGTCGCTCTCCATCAGGTCGTTGGTAATCGCCACGGCGATGGGATAGATCGCTGCGCTGATGCCCATGTACAGGCCGGTGAAAAGCACCAGTATGACCAGGCTGGCGTTCCCTACCAGGGCTGCTACCAAACTGCAGAGTGCTGCAATAATTGCCGCCACCAGCATCACCCGGTAGCGGTTGAATCGGTCGCACAGCAGTCCGATAGGCCAGGCCAGCGCCATGGCCGCGACGATCGCCGCCGCCATAAAGTTGGACAGTTCGTTGAGGCCCAGTCCGATCCGGTCGGCATACACCGGCCCCATGGCGTAGAAAGCGCTGATTAACAGCCCGGCAATCAGTGCACCCAGGGTACCCGAGGGTGACTGCCGGTAAAGCCGGCCCAGGGAGAGCCGCTCCGCCTGGTTGATGACCGGGGACGTTCGGCTGGTCAGGGACAGGGGCGTCAGGGCCAGAACCACCAGAATGGTGGCCAGGGAGAATGGGATGAATCCGGCAGGGTCCGCAACCCGGATCAGCACCTGGCCG
>CAYMQO010000158.1:0-2545 GCA_964392405.1 uncultured Marinobacter sp. | reverse complement strand
TGGCCGACCTTCTCAATAATGCGCCCTGCGTAGAGCGTGCCGGCCACGAAGCCTACGGAATAGAAGGCCAGAATCCAGCCAATGACGCCGGGGTCGAAGTTTTCCATGCTCAGCCGCAGGCCGAGCAGGGTCATCAGGTAGGCATTACCGACAATAAGCAGAATGATACTGAGGATCAATGAAGAGAGGCTGGTTACCGTGCGTCGCATCGATATGGCTCCGTCTGGTGGTACACCGGGTGAGCTATACGTGGTCTCTGGCACAGCATAGTAGAAGAAAGCGGGGAAACCCGTACGGGGTTTGCCCCTGTGAATTAATGGTCATGGCACTATAATGCCCGCAGGAACTCGTCTAAACGTTGTTACACACCTATCGGAGGACTCAATGCCCCATCGTCCAGGTTTCCGCCGTTTCCTGAGGTCCCTGCGCCGGGGGCTTCATGTGCTGGCGGCACCGGTCAAGGGAGACAATGGGCGGGGCGGTCTGTTTATCCAGTCCTATAACGGTTTCGGCTCACAGGAACGGGTGTTCCTTATGGGCCGGGTATTTCATCAGCCGGGGTTTGGCTCCAGCCTCCGGGAAGACCGGTTGCGTCGGGACGCGGTGGATCTGGTCCGCCGTCTGTTACGCAAACCTGTTGTGGGCGCAAGGGTGCGGGTGCGTTACAAGGATACCGATATAGTGGTCGAGACTGACCGCCATGGCTTTTTCCGGGCGGATATGGAGTTGGGCGAAATGCCATCCGACGTCACCTGGCATGCGGTGGAGCTTTCGCTGGATCATCCCATTGACGAACGGGCCAGCACCACAGGTGAATTCTTTACGCCGACACAGAGCGCCAGCTATGGCGTGATCAGCGATATTGATGACACCGTGGTCTATACCGGCGTTGCCAACACCCTGAAGATGATGTGGCGCCTGTTTGCCCAGGGTGCGGACTCCCGGGTTATTTTTCCCGGTGTGCCGGCGCTCTATCAGGGCTTCCACAACGGGCCGTCCGGGAACCAGGGGAACCCGCTGATCTATGTTTCCCGGGGGCCCTGGAGCATCTATCAGGTACTGGTGGAGATGTTCCGGATGCACCGGATTCCCAACGGGCCGATCCTGATCCTGCGGGAATGGGGAATGAAGCGGGGCAGTATTCTTCCCCGGCGGGCGCGGGAGCACAAGCTGGACGCCATTCGCCATGTCATGTCGCTATACGATGAGCTGGAGTTTGTGCTGGTGGGCGACTCCGGCCAGCATGATCCGGAAACCTACACCCGTATCCTGAAAGAGCACCCGAACCGGATACTGTCGATCTATATCCGGGATGTGAGCGCCAATCCGGAGCGTTCAGAGGCCATCGCGCGATTGGCGGCAGAAGCCCGGTCGGCGGGCTGCGAGCTGGTGCTCAGCGATGATAATCAGGTACTGGCAGAACACGCGGCGGCCCGCGGACTGATCGCCCCCGAGGTGGTGGAGGCGGTGCGGCGAACGGCGGCCGAAAGCGACTCCTGATTACCAGTCGTCCCGTTCCCGTTTTTCCTCAGCTTCCACTTCAGCCTTGCGCTGCTTGATACGGGCCATCTTTTCCTTCGAGATCGTCATGTTCGCTGAATCTCTCAGCATCAGTAAACTGCCCACCACGAGAGCGATGGCGGCGAGAATGAAAATCCAGCCTATGGTTGGCATCGTAGAAGCTCCCTGATTCCCAGACAGTTACCTGTATCTTGAACCAGGAAGGCAGGCGTTGCCAGTGCGGCGGTTTTCTGCCGGCACTGGCAACAGGGACCTGGAGCCAGGCCTGTCTCTGCCACGGCAGTCGAAATCAGCGGCCGCAGCCCTCCGTGTTCACGAACATCAGCGGCAGTGTCTGATGCAGGTGACGGCGGAAGCTGTCCATATTGTGCTCGCCTTCGTGTTCCTGATGCAGGCTGACGATGCCGTAGTTATTCAGGATATCAATGGTCGCCAGGGTGTTGCTGTAGGCGATATCATCGAACCCTGCACCCATGTACAGCGGGGTGTTGAGCAGGCTGTTGGTTTGCGGATCTTCCAGAATCTCGGCAAATTCCCGCTCGAAGGTGCGACGGTTGGTGGAGAACCAGCCGGAACCAAATGAGAACACATGGCTGAACAGATCCAGGTTGCCGAACCCTACGTTGAACGCCACGATGCCGCCTTGTGACAGGCCGGCCAGAGCGCGGTTGTCACGGTCGGCGCGAACGTTGTAGTTGGACTCTACGTAGGGAATGAGGACGTCGCGGAAAAGATCCTGGCAACCACCGTTACCACCCGGGGTCGCCGGGCTCAGGCCGGCGCAGGAGCTGGTGTCGGGCATAACCACGACCATGGGCTCGATGCGGCCTTCGGCCAGTGCGTTGTCCAGGATCAGGTCGGCGCTGCCGCCCCAGCTTTCATCCCGGCTGACCCAGTTGGAGTCGTCCTGGTCGCCGCCATGGGCCAGGTAGAGAACAGGGTAGGCATCGGCCGTGTTTTCGCTATAGCCGGGTGGATCCGTCGGCGTGGGGCCGCCACCGCCACCACCGCCGCCGGGTGGGCG
>CAYMQO010000157.1:0-5443 GCA_964392405.1 uncultured Marinobacter sp. | reverse complement strand
TGGCGACTCGCCCAGTGAAACGCGTCATAGTCTGTGCTCCTTAAAACTTGCCATGCTTTTATGATTGTGGATTTTGGCTCGTACCGGACTGATTCGGATCAGGTTTCCAGTAAAACTTCTTTAAAAACAATTCAAAAAAATGGTTAGGGTGCTTTTCAAGAGCTTATACAAAGCGTTTAATTTGTCACGCCTTCCGGTTTTGAGTCAATATATTCGAAAACAAATTTCACTAGACAAAACACAACAACCACAGAAAGGGCCCCTGATAAAATGAGACAAACCGTCGCAACAATGCCGAACTATGCCCCCGAAATCGACCAGGAAACCATGGATCCGATGGGGCACCATATCCAGGCCTTCGGCCAGTCCCAGGGCGACAAGCCGGCGCTGACCGATGAGAAAGGTACCCTGACCTGGGCTCAGATGATTGCCCGGGCCAACCGGATTGCCAACCGACTGCGCGCTGACGGCCTGCAAACCGGTGACACGGTTGCCGGGCTGTCCGAGAACAGTAACGACTATGTCTGCCTGTACCTGGGCACCCTGATTGCCGGGGGCTGCATGGTACCTCTGTCAGGCATGGCCAGCGGTGAAGCGCTGGCGCTGATGGTTGAGGACTGCGACACCCGCTTCCTGTTTGTTTCTGACAAAAACCTGCCGCTGTATAACGAAATCCGCGACCAGCTCAAGCGGGTACAGCCGGCACAGCGCATCGGCATTGATACCCGTGACATCGACAGCGGTCAGGACCTGGACGCATGGCTGGGCGAGATCGGTGATGAGGCCCGCCCGGCGGACGTCACTCCGGACGACCCGTTCAACATCATCTACAGCTCCGGCACCACCGGAACCCCCAAGGGCATCCTGCACGACTACCGTTTCCGCCAGCGCCAGCTGATCCGGCTGGCCAACTTCGGCCTCGACGGCGATGCGATCAACCTGGTGTCCACACCGCTGTACTCCAACACCACGCTGGTATCCGCCCTGCCGACCCTGTATCACGGCGGCACCCTGATCCTGATGGGCAAATTCAACGCCCACCGGTTCCTGGAGCTTGCCGAGGAGCACCGGGTTACCCATGCCATGCTGGTTCCGGTTCAGTACACCCGCGTGATGGCAGAGCCGGATTTTGATCAGTTTGACTTATCCAGCTTTAAACTCAAGCTTTGCACCAGCGCACCGCTGCGGGCTGATGTCATCGCAGAAGCCATGAAGCGCTGGCCGGGCAATATCCGGGAAGTGTATGGGCTCACGGAGGGTGGCATCTCCACCAGCCTGGACTGCGCCGCCAACCCCACCAAGTGGGATTCGGTCGGTGTGCCTACAGAAGGCGCGGAAATCCGCATTATTGATGACAATGGCGACGAGCTGCCTCCGGGCCAAACCGGCGAAATTGTCGGTCGCGCCATTTCCATGATGCGGGGCTACTACCATCGCGAGGAACAGACCAGAGAGATGCTGTGGACCAGTCCCGAAGGTCATATTTTCTATCGTAGCGGCGATATGGGCCGGCTGGACGAAGATGGCTTCCTTTATGTGCTGGACCGCCGTAAGGACATGATCATCTCCGGCGGCTTCAACATCTACGCCGACGATCTGGAGCGTGTTCTGCTGGAACACCCGGCCGTCGCGGACGTGGCCGTGATTGGCATCCCCAGCGACCACTGGGGCGAGACACCGCTGGGCCTGGTGGTACGCCGGCAGGGCGCGAAGGAGTCTGAGGACGAGATTCTGGCTTTCGCCAACGGCAAACTGGGCAAAACCCAACGGTTGGCCGGGGTGGAGTTCCGGGACGAACTGCCCCGCTCCACCATCGGCAAGATCCTCAAGCGGGAGCTGCGGGAGCCCTACTGGTCCAGCCAGAAAGCGTAACTCACCGAAACAGGCAGCGAGGCGACCGTTATTGGTCGCCTCCTTTATTAATGTTGACGCCAGGCTGCTAGACTCAGCCCATTATCCCAGTCTGCCGGAGAAGTAACCCTCCCCCGTGACCACACCGACACCCCAGGCCAGTCTTTCCCGCCAGCTGTACGACATGACCTGGCCCATGCTCTTCGGGGTTCTTTCCCTGATGAGTTTTCAGTTGGCAGACAGCATATTTATCGGCCAGCTGGGCCGTGACCCGCTCGCAGCTCTTGGTTTCACCGTGCCCATGCAACAGCTGATCACCGGCTTGCAGGTGGGCCTGGGCATTGCCACGACGGCGATAATCTCCCGCACCCTTGGCGCCGGCGATGAGCAACGGGCCTTCCGGTTGGCCGGGCTGGTGGTGACCACCGGTGCGATTCTGGTGTTATTGCTGGCCATCACCCTGTGGTTGCTGCGGGATGCCATCATGACCCTGCTCGGAGCCGACGCAGCCCTGCTGCCGCTGATCCGGCTGTACTGGATTCCGTGGCTGGGCGCCGCCTGGAGTGGCGCGATGCTCTATTTCGGTTACAGCATCTGCCGCTCTCACGGCGACACACGGCTGCCCGGGCTGATGATGGTGGCCTGCAGCCTGCTCAACATTGCGCTGGACCCGCTGTACATCTTCGTGTTCGGCTGGGGTTTACCCGGCGCTCCCCTGGCGACCATTACCGCTTTCGGTGTGGGCTGCCTGGTGATCTATCCGGCATTGCTCAGGCGGGGCTGGCTGAGTTTTGAGCTGAAAGCCCTGGCCCTGGGGCCATCCATCCGCCAGCTCGGCAGTATCATGGCACCGGCTATGGTCAGCCAGCTGATGCCGCCGGTGTCTGCCATGGCAGCGACGGCCATGGTGGCCGGATTCGGCTCCGCCGCCGTTGCTGCCTGGGGTTTGGGCACCCGGCTGGAGTTCTTTTCCATCGTGGTCGTGCTGGCCCTGACCATGTCCATGCCGCCCATGGTAGGCCGGCTGCTGGGCCAGGGGGAACTGGTCACCATTGGCAAGCTGGTGCGGCTGGCGGTCCGGTTTGTGCTGTTCTGGCAGCTGGGCATTGCCCTGCTGTGGTTGCTGGCTTCGGGGCTGGTAGCGGAGCTGTTCACCGCCGACCGGGAAGTCAGTGACGTGCTGGGAGACTACCTGTTGAGGGTTCCGCTCAGCTACAGCGGTCTTGGCGTATGTATGCTGATGGTATCGGTAAACAACGCCCTCGGGTTGCCCTTGCATGCGCTGCTGATTTCCACCCTGCGGCTGTTTGCCTGTTATCTGCCGCTACTGTGGCTGGGCGGCCAGCTGAACGGCCTGCAAGGCCTGATGACCGGCGCCATGGTGGGCAACCTGCTGGCCGGTACGCTGGCGTATCTGCTGTACCGGCAGGGCATGACCCATCTGCTGACCCGGGGTCAGGCGAAGCGCTCGCGGAAATAGTCCGGCAGCTCCACCACTTTTTTCTGACGGAAGCTGAAAAACACAAAGCCGTACTTGGCCAGGGCAACCGGCTGACCACTGGCTTCCTTGGTCACCCGGAACACATAGTCGCCGCCATACTTGTTCAGATCCGTCACCCCTACTTCAAACCGCAGGATTTCCGGAAAGAAGGACTCGGACTGGTACATGGTGGCCAGGTCCGTCACCACAATGCCCACGCCCTCGGAAATCTGCTCCTGCAGGCCCATTTTCACCATAAACTGGGCCCGGGCTTCCGACAACATGGAAATCAGTGCATCGTTGCCCAGGTGGTTGGCCCCGTTGATGTCGGTAATGCGAACAGGCATTGAGGTGGAGAAGATAAAAACGTCATCGGGGAAGGACAATCTGATACGGGCCATGGAAGCATTAACCAAACAAGTGAATCGTGAAGCGCAGGCGCATGATACCGGCATGACGCCGGCAAATCATCTGGAGCCTGCTGACGACTTCCGTTATGTTAGACCATATTGACCGTACCAGAACCATAACAACGACATTCCCCCACGCTGTAAACGATCAAGGTAACGCCAATGGAAATTCGCCCCGCGGCCACTCTGGCCCTGACCCGGGACTCCTCTGAGGGCATTCAGGTTTTATTATTGCAACGCACCTGGGACGCCAGCTTTATGCCTGGCTTTTACGTGTTTCCCGGTGGTGCCGTTGACGAGGCCGACCAGCGCTGCGACCGCTTCCTGACCGGCGGTGACGATGCTGCCATCAGCCACGACCTCGGTATCGAATCCGGCGGCAGCCATTATATGGTGGCGGCCATCCGGGAAAGCTTCGAGGAGGCAGGCGTCCTGCTGGCCCTGGACGATAACGGAGAATTTCTGCCCCAGGACCACCCGGTCTTCGCCGAAAGGGACGCCATGATTGCCGGCGACCAGACGCTGGCGGCGGTCTGTCATCAGTACAACCTGGACCTGCCCGTGGACCGGCTGGCTTACCTGGCCCACTGGATTACCCCACCGGGACCGCCGCGCCGCTTCGATACCCGGTTCTTCGTTGCGGTCATGCCGGAAGGCCAGACACCCGCCCATGACCGCATCGAAACCATCGATCACGTCTGGCTGACACCGGAACAGGCCATGGACGAGCACCGGCAGGGCACGCGGCTGTTTGCCTCCCCGACCCTGCGCACCTTACGCATACTGGCGGGTTTCAAAACGACATCCGACCTGCTGCGCCATGCCCAGGCCCAGCCACCCCGGCCGGCGCCGAGCAAACCCTGGCCGGCGACCCTGCAGGGCAAACCGGTACAGGTAGAGCCCGGCACGCCAGCCTTTGATGAAGTCCACAAGATCGACCCGGACGGCCGTGGCCACGCCCTCGCAGAAATCATTCCTGGCGAAGCCGTGCAGCTGGCCGAAGGCGTAATTCGCCTTACCTGCCCGAACCCCAGCGCCATGACCGGCCCCGGCACCAACAGTTATCTGCTGGGCCACCCCGGCGAAGACTGGACGGTGATCGACCCCGGCCCGGCGGACAAATCCCATATGGCGCGCATTCTTGAGGTAACGGGCGGCAGGATCGGGCAGGTGCTTACCACCCATACTCACCCGGATCACTCTCCCGGCGCTACCTGGCTTCGGGAGCAAACCGGCGCACCGCTGCGGGGCATGCTGCCGCCAGCCGACGACCCCATTCAGGACCACAACTTCCGCCCGGACACGGTCCCCGTGGATGGCGACCGCATTGAGACCGCAGCGGGCACCCTGAAAGTCCTGTTTACCCCTGGCCACGCGTCCAACCATTTGTGCTTTCTGCTGGAAAAGGAAGCCATGCTGTTCGCCGGGGATCACATCATGCAGGGTTCCACCGTGGTGATTAATCCACCGGACGGCGATATGAAGGACTACCTGGAATCCCTGGACCGGCTGCTGATCGAAGATATCCAGTGGATCGCCCCTGCCCATGGATTCCTCATCGGCAAGGTGGAATCGGTAGTGGACTGGCTGATGACCCACCGCCTGACCCGGGAGAAAAAAATCGCCGAGGCGCTGGCCGAACATGGTCCGGGCACACTCCGGGAACTGGTTATACACGCGTACGACGACGTTCCCCCGAAAA
>CAYMQO010000156.1:0-5464 GCA_964392405.1 uncultured Marinobacter sp. | reverse complement strand
TCATAAACACCGTCATTGCGCCGATCGCTATCAGACCGCCGAGGTAATACAGCACATTGGTGAAATTAAAAGAGGGGCCGGCGCTGGGGTGTTGGCTCAGAAAATCATAAAGCTGTTCTGCCTGTTGAGAACTGAGAATGCGCTCATTGACCGCATCTTCCAGATGTTTTCGGGATACTTTCATGGTAGGCGGCTTTTGTTATCGGTTATCAGTGGCTGGGGGTCTGAAAAGAAACCTCGAATGTAGCTCAACCCAACGGTCAAAGATGGGGTAGGATCCGCAAAAAGGATTTATACACTCGAGGATCGGGACGTAATGAAAGCAATCCTGCTGTTACTTTGCCTGTTTACTGCTTCTGGTGACGTCGCTGCCGCCTATCGCTGGGTCGATGAAAACGGCCAGACGCACTTTGGTGACCGGCCGCCGGCCGGGGCCGTTTCTGATGAAATCCGTATGGCCCAGCCTGCTGTTGATGTTGATACTGCGGCCCGTGAGCGTAAACAGCGGATGAATGAGTTTCTCGAGCAAAGCGATAAAGAGCGCGCTGAACGCAATAAAGTGAAAGCGCGGGAAGAGGCGATAGCCGCAGCACAGGAGGCCCGATGCCAGCAGTTACGTGGCCGTCTGAAGCACCTGCAACGGGTGTCACGAATTTACCGGATCAACAATGACGGCGAACGGGTGTACGTGGACGATGAGGAAAATGAACGCCTTCGTCGTGAGTTCAGCGCGAAGGTTCATAAAGAGTGTGGGGCCTGAGCTGGGATCAAAACGGCCAGAACACCGGAATAAAGATAACCCCTAACACCCAGAAAATCAGGTTCAGCGGCAACCCGACCTTGATGAAATCCGTGAACCGGTAACCGCCTGCGTTGTACACCATGGTGTTGGTCTGGTAGCCAACGGGCGTCGCAAAGCTGGTCGAGGCGGCAAAAGTCACCGCGATCAGGAAGGGCGTGGCATCAACACCGAGCATATTGGCGGTCGACATGCCGATCGGCGTCAGAATCACCGCCGCTGCGGCATTGCTCATGAATTCGGTCAGCAGCAATGCCATCAGGTACAGCACGGCCAGCACCACCAGTGGCCCAAACGAACTGACCAGCCCCAGGGTATTGGCGACGATGAACTCGGCAGCGCCGCTCTGACTCATTGCGATCCCCAGGGGAAGCAGGCCCGCCAGAAGGATGATGATGCGCCAGTCAATGGCGTCATAGACTTCATCGGCTTCCAGGCAACCGGCCAGGGTCATCGCAACGGCACCGACCAGCGATGTGATGGCGATGGGTGCCCAGCCGATGGCGGAGATACCGATGACCAGCGCCATGGTGATCAGGGCGAAGGGCGCGCGCCAGCCCATGGCCTTGTCCTGGTCCCGCTGGCTCAGAACGATGACGTTGGTGTCTTTGCGTAGTGCGGGCATCTCGCTTTCCGGGGTGAGCATCAGCAGCACGTCACCAACGTTCAGGCGCACATTCTTGAGCTGCTTGCGCAGTACCTCGCCCCGCCGGTGAACCGCCAGCACGGTGGCACTGTGTTGCCAGCGCCGGTCGAGCATGGCCAGAGTGCTACCGATCAGCCGTGAGCGGGGCGCGATCATCACTTCGGTCAGAACCTGTTGGGTGCCTTCTTCAAGAGTGCGTGCCTTGAGCTGGAACTCGGGATTGAGCTCCAGCCCGGTCTGGTTCTTGAGTTCGTCCAGCTTTGACCAATCGCCCCGGGCGATCAGCACGTCACCTTCTTCCAGAACCTGCGAGCGCGGCGACCAGACTTTTTCTTCACCGCGCAGCAGTTCCAATACATAGACACCGAATTCCTCACCCAGTTTGGCCTCACCAACGGAGGTGCCGATCAGTGACGAATCCGGCATGACCCGCAGCTCGGTAATGTACTTTCCCAGCTCGTATTGCTCGACCAACCCGGTGGCACGGGTTTTGGGCAGTAGCCAGCGGCCAACCGTTAGCAGATAGAGGCAGCCGACCACGAGGCAGATAAGTCCCAGCGGGGTGAATTCGAACATGCTGAAACCAGAGTGCCCCAGGTCCCGGGCCATGGCATTGACCAGCAGGTTGGTCGAGGAACCGACCAGGGTACAGACGCCCGCTATCTGAGAGACATAGGACAGCGGGATCAGCGCCTTGGACGCCGACATGCCGATCGCTGCGGTTGCGGTCATCACCAGCGGCATGAACACCGCCACCACGGCCGTGTTATTAACAAAGGGCGCCACCACGGCGAGGATGCCAAAGAGCAGCACAAGAAACAGGAAGGGAGAGCTGGCCTGGCCCAGTAACCGGCCAATGCCGGATAACGCGCCACTGTTCTGCAGCCCTGCCGCAAGGATGAACATGGCCGCTACAGTGATGGTGGCCTGGTTGCTGAAACCGCTCAGCGCCTCGCCCGGATTGACCAGGCCGAACACCGCCAGGCCGGAAAGTACCAGTAACGCTACCGCATCAATGCGCAGTTTTTCCGTCGCGAACAACAGGACCGCCACAAGGGCGATACCCAACACCAGTCCGATTTCAATCGTCACTCGCTGATTCCGTCACGTGTTATAGGAAAGCTGTAAACAACAGGGCTACCAGCCCCAGCACCGCTAGACCTTAAGTATGCCGTGCCAGATCCCACCAAGAACGGATGGAAAGAGCCGTGGAGCCAGCAGCGCATTCACAGCAAGCATGAGAATGCAGGCCACGAGATAGCGACTGCTGAAGAATCCTGAATGAAAGTACGCCAGCTGTTTGTTGACCCCAAGCCAGAGTAACGCGGCTGTGGGGATGGAGGTACTAAAACGTCACCAACCGGCCGAATTTTGACACAGATGGGTACCGGGTACGAGGGTTGGGTTTTCTGCTTTTACGCCGAAGTGTAATCCCCCTATTTTTAATCGCTCTTTGGGTGTCCAGGACGGGGTAGCTAGCACGCAGGGTTCAGTGATCTTGAGAGCGGCCCGGTTGTTAGGGGATCTGATAGATCCATACCGACCGAACGTCACTTCCCGGGTTGCCGGGATCGTTGTCTGAGAGCAGTGCCATAACGCCGCTCTTGCTTACCCGAAGGCGATTCCAATCCGGTATGGGTACTTCTGCTTTGGCAATCAGCGCGGCACTCTCAATATCCCAAATATGCAGTCCCTGGTCGGACTCGATGATTAATCGGTCATCCGTAAACGTGAGCCCAAGGACAGCACCCGGAATAACAATCTCTTGAGTTTTCTCAAATGGGTCGAGGTTAAACAGATGTACTGTGTTGTCCCAGGCGAGCGCAAAAAGGGGAGTTTTGGGGTGCACGGCGATGGCACGCTTCTGACCTTTTGAAGCCATCGGCCTGGGGCATTGCGCGACAAGTTCAATATCCGGAAGCTTCCAGACCTTGCACCGAAGGTTGTCATCCTGAGCAATGACGTAACTGTTTGGTGTCAACAGCAACCAGGGTGCGTCAAAGCCAGAATTCCAACGCAGCAAATCACCAGAAACCGGATAATGAAGTGTGATTGAACCTGCCATGTTTGTCGAAAGAACGGCACCCTCGTCGGTCATTTGCTGAATGCCTAAACGAGGGTCGAACTGAGTTGGATAGGCTTCACCTGTCGTCCAGTTGACCACGGAAGACATTGATGGCGCGAATAGGTAATCCCCTTGGCCATGAGTAACCCCACTGATTGGCAGGTGACCCAATTTTCGGTGGGGGTCAGCAGTGAAAATCTCGGTATATCCGGAGTGGGGCGCAGGCGATTGCTGTGTCTTCGCCTGTAGTGATGTCACGTAGTAACGTCCGGAGGCTAGAAAGCCACCGGCTGTCAAGATTGTTTCAGCCGCTCTGTCAGGGCTTTTCTGATGAATCACGGCTCCGCTATCCACATCGTAAAGCTCAAGCCATTGAACAGACCGGACAGATTCCTCGGCATGTTCTCGTGCTTTTAAAATAGTGAGAAGGCTTCTTCCATCTTGAGACAGGTCGAACGCGATCAAGCCAGGGACGAGATCGTGACCTTCGACCGTTTCATGCAAATCCAACGGAATGGCTCGCACAGGCTGAAGCCTTTTGACTTCGGGGGTGCCAGCATCATCGACTCTAACGGTGCTCACGTGATCATAGGAGCAGGCCGTGAGTAACAACAAACTAACGCCTAACGCGCTACGGATGCTCTTCATTAATGATGGCCTTTGGGGGAGACGCTGATAAAACCATAGTAATAGCGCAGAAAATGGGTCGGCGTTAGGCCATGTATGCGGTTATTGACTTGTAGGCCGCCAAGCGCACCCCAAGAAGCAACGTTGAAGTCTAGTTTGCAATCCATTGGGTTTGATGGGTGTACGTTAGCTGAGAAGGGGGCCGTACAGTTGTCCAATTCCATATTTGTGCGCTGTACGATCCAGTGGTCGGGTGTTGGAGCGATTGTCTTCGGCGTACCTTTTTTAAATTTGTCGACCGCCAGCTCTCCGCCCACGCGAGTCAGGATTGCTGCTCGGATGAACAAGCATACGTCGTGACCTCGTAGAAACTTCTGATTGCCGAGGAGCAGATTATCCAGTGATTGATTATTAACCAGTGATGTGTGGTCTTCGCAATTAGAAAATAAGTCAGATCCTTGGAACCAATCCATTAGCGTACTTGGGAATGTGACGCCTGCTGCGTTGGAGCCAGGATTGCGCATGCGGAACCATGTGTTTGTGGAGTCCCTCAACCCTGCAAGAGTCACCCAGTCTAATGATGGGATCGATGTCCCACCAAGGCCGATACTATCTGTAGCCTTTTTGCAGGCGGAGCTGGGTGTCACCAGCATATTGCCAATTCGTGAGCTGCCCTCAAGAGCTAGCTCAAGAGCATATCGTTCATATATTTTTGGGAATGACTTAGCGACGCAGTACATGAAGGCGGCTGGACCACAGAGTGGAGCATTTGCTTGTCGGATAGTTTCTGGATGTTCCAGACGCAAATCTAGCGTATCCAGGTAACCTTGACCCGAAGAGATGCATGAAAACGCGAAACTTCCAACGGTGAGGTGGCGCACTTTTCGCCGGAGTTCAAGATTGCTAAGAGCACGGGTGTTAGTTGAAACGACGGGTACGCTCATTCACTACTCCTTGTGAGTGGGGACGTGCTTTCCTTGACGTCTAATTGAGTCTCGTCGGCGAACTTATAACAACGAGGCCATTCGAGCAAGAGCTGGCTAGTCAGTGACCTTAGTATTGATCATCAGCATGGGTCACGTCAGGCGACTCCTGATGGGGTCTGCCGATAAATGGGAGCGTTCGGAAAAATATACGTCTTCCCGGTCCTTTCAGCAATAGTCGCCCTCCTTGTGACCGGGTCGCGTATGATGACATGACTGTATTGCCGGACCTGGCGCTTGCCATTAAGTTAATGTCATTCACAGGCGGGGACGCTCACGAACCGCCACTTTTATTAAAAGCAGGATGTAAGCATGGAAGCACTGCTTATGCTCATTGCCAGCGG
>CAYMQO010000155.1:0-5539 GCA_964392405.1 uncultured Marinobacter sp. | reverse complement strand
CCCCCAGGAGGTAATGATGAGCAGTCGGATTCCGGTCCAGCAAATTGACCCGAACACTGACGGCCCCTCCGACAAAAACAACAATAAACCGGAAACCGTCGAGCTCTACGCCAGCCGGAAGAAAATCTACGTCCGGGAAATCAAGGGGCTGTTCCAGCGCATTCGCTTCTTCAGCCTGATGGCGCTGATGGGCATGTATTTTCTTTTCGTCTGGATTACGGTTGATGGTCAGCCGTTGATTCACTTTGACCTGCCGGCCCGGGAATTTCACCTCTACGGAATGACCTTTTTCCCGCAGGACTTCTTCCTGCTGGCCGCCCTGCTGATCATCTGTGCGTTCGGTCTGTTCTTTATCACCACCCTGTTCGGACGCGTCTGGTGTGGCTATACCTGCCCGCAAACCGTATGGACCTTCATCTTTATCTGGGTGGAGCAGCGCATTGAAGGCAGCCGCAACAAGCGGATGAAACTCGACAAAGCGCCCAACTCGCCGGAAAAAGTGATTCGCAAAACCACCAAACACGTGGTCTGGCTACTGATTGCGTTAGCCACCGGCCTCACCTTCGTCGGTTATTTTTACCCCATACGTGAGCTCATCGCGGATATTTTCACCCTGGGCGCCAATGGCTGGGCCTACTTCTGGGTTGGCTTTTTTACGCTTGCTACCTACATGAACGCCGGCTGGCTGCGTGAGCAGGTCTGCCTGTACATGTGCCCGTATGCACGGTTTCAGGCGGTCATGTTTGATCCCAACACCCGGATTGTTTCCTATGACCCCAACCGGGGTGAGCCCAGGGGTAGTCGCAAGAAGACAGCTGAGCGCGACGAGATACCGCTTGGTGACTGTATTGACTGTGGGCTCTGTGTTCAGGTCTGCCCTACCGGTATCGACATAAGGGACGGCCTTCAGTACGAATGTATCGGATGCGCCCTGTGTATCGACGCCTGTGATAGCGTGATGGACAAGATGGACTACCCCAGGGGGCTGATCCGCTACACCACCGAGAACGAGCTTGAAGGCAAGCCGTCCAAGTTGATGCGGCCACGTACCCTTGGATACGGGGCATTGCTGATCCTCATGATTGCGGCTGTTGTGGTTACAATAACGTCACGGGTTCCCGTCGAGCTGAACGTCATCCGTGACCGAGGCGCCCTGTTTAACTACAACGGCAACGGCTGGGTTGAAAACAGTTATACACTGCAGATCAGCAATAAAGGTGAAGAGCCTCAGGAGTACCGGATCGAAGTCGAGGGCGTTGAGTCCATACGCCTCCTGCGCGGTAACAGTCCTGCCACTGTTGAACCAGGCGGTCTTCACTCAATCCCCGTGGTGGTCGAAATCAACCCGGAGCAGCTGGAAGATATCAACACACCGATCAGGTTCCGCGTCTTCGCCACCGACAATCCTGACATCATGGATGAAACTGATAGCCGTTTTGTCGGTCCAAGGCCCCGTTAACCCTGAACCGGTCGCCCTTTCCCGGGCGTCCGGCAGTTTATGAAAGAGACCCGTATGTCAGAAGCTATCAAGATTCACGACGATGAGGCAGTGCGGCCCTGGTTCCGTCAGCCATGGTTCTGGTTTTTGGTGCTGTTCCCTGCAGCCTCCATCATCTATTGCATCGTCGCCCTGACCTTATCCCTGACCACTCACACCTCTATGGTGGTCGACGATTACTCCAAGGAAGGTCTCGGCATCAACCAGTCACTGGCACGTGACGCCAGGGCTGCTGAGATGGGCCTGCAGGCCCTCATACAGCAGACTGGACGCAACCTGGATGTGACCCTGACCAGTACCAATGGCAACTCAGTAAATCCGGAGTACCTGGTACTGCAACTGTTCCACCCAACCATGGGGGATCAGGACCGGGTCATTCAACTTACCTCCGTCAGTGGCGGGCACTACCGCGGCCAGGTCGCCGGTACCATTAATGGTCGCTGGTACCTGGACATCAGTGGTCCCTCTGCTGAATGGCGCATTAAAGGCGTGGGTTTCTTCCCAACCGATTCCGGGATGTTGGTAGAACCCGCCGTTCCATCACGTGGCTGAAGTATTTTCCTGTTTTCACTGCAGCGAACCAGTAAGAAGGAATGAAGCACTGGTGCCTGACCCGGAGAATCCGGCTCAGGCCTTCTGCTGCCATGGCTGTCAGGCCGTATTCGAAACCATCCACAGCGAAGGACTCAATGAGTTCTACCAGTTTCGATCCGCCCCGGCGGTTACTCCCCGTGCTCTGACCAGGACGGATATCGACCGCCTGACCGAGCTCGACCATCCGGTTGCCCAGGAAGCCTTTGTGGTTCCAGTCAAGGGCGGCCAGGAAGCACAACTGCTTATTGGCGGAATCACCTGCGCAGCCTGTATCTGGCTGCTGGAACGACATCTGGCGGCTCTGCCGGGCGTTCAGACCTTTACCGTCAACCATTCCACCCAGCGGGCCAGGCTGGTCTGGTCGCCGGAAAAAACTCCGCTCAGCACTCTGCTCATGGCGATCCACGAGCTGGGCTACACGGCCTCCCCGTACCACGCTGACGAGGCCGAACTCGCACTGAAGGCAGAAAGCCGCACCGCCATTATCCGCCTGCTGGTGGCCGGCATTGGTACCATGCAAAGCATGATGCTCGCGCTGCCTCTGTATTTCGAGATGATCAGCGAAGTCACCCCCGAATTCAGCCAGATGTTCCGCTGGTTCAGCCTGCTGGTGGCAACGCCGGTCATTCTCTATAGCGCGCGGCCGTTTTTCACGAATGCCATCCGGGATCTTCGCTCCCGGCACCTCACCATGGATGTACCGGTCGCGACCGCAATTGGTCTGGCTTATATCGCGAGCGCATGGGTCACGGTGTTCGGCGGTGAGGAAGTCTATTTCGAATCCGTCTGCATGTTCACCTTCTTCCTTTCCCTTGGTCGTTTTATCGAGGCTCGGGCACGTTATCGTGCCGGGCTTTCCGGCGCCGCTCTGGGTAACTACCAGCCCAGGATCGCCACCCGCCTTGCTGCCAATGGCGATAGCGAAGTTGTCTCAGCGCACCAGCTGGAAGTCGGAGACCGCATCCGGCTCAAGCCGGGAGAAACCCTGGCGGTAGATGGGGTCATCCTGTCCGGGAGCTCTACGTTCAACGTGGCCGCGCTCACCGGCGAGTATCTGCCTGAATCCCATGGCACCGGCGATGAAGTATTTGCCGGCAGTATCAATGGCGAAAGTCCGGTTGAGATCAGGGTACTGCGGACCGGGAACCGTACCCGCCTGTCGGGCATCCTTCGGATCCTTGATCGGGTTCAGTCGGAGAAGCCCCGCATCGCCCGCATGGCGGACAGAATCGCCGGCCTGTTTGTCAGCCGGGTTCTGGTGTTGGCCCCGGCCGTCTGGCTGGGCTGGTGGATTGCCGGTGCCGATAACGCCTTCGACATTACACTTTCTGTACTAGTGGTGACCTGTCCCTGTGCCCTGTCCCTGGCGACCCCGACAGCGCTTACCAGCGCCACCCTGAAACTCCGCCGCATGGGTTTCCTCCCAACCCGGGGCCATACGCTGGAAACCCTCGGTGAAATTGATACCGTGGTTTTTGACAAGACCGGTACGCTGACCGAAGGACGCCTTCACCTGCTGGAGATCATGCCCTTCGGCGACCTCACCCGTGAGCAGATTCTTGCCGTGGCGTCTGGCCTGGAGCAGCACTCCGAGCACCCCATCGCGGAGGTCTTTCGGGACATCAGGCCCGAACCGGTGACCAGCGTACAGAACCACCTCGGCCACGGTCTTACCGGCCAGTGGCAAGGTAAAGATGTCATCATCGGTCATCGCGCCTTTATTGAGCAGTCCTCCAGAACGCAAATTGCGCCACCGGAAGATATCCAGGGGATTGACCTCTGGCTGGCAATTGATGGCGAGGTTCAGGCACGCATTATCATTGATGACCGTATTCGCAGCGATGCCCCGGAGACTGTGCAGACTCTGCAGGCCCGCAACATCCGCACTATCATGCTTAGCGGGGACCGCTCAAATCACGTTGTTCGTGTGGCCGGAGAGCTTGGCATAGACGAAGCCATCGGCGGCGCAACGCCGGAGGACAAGCTTCATTATCTGCAGAAGCTGTCTGCTGAAGGCAACAAAATCATGATGGTGGGGGATGGTCTGAATGACTTGCCGTCCATGGCAGGCGCAGCGGTATCGGTTGCCATGGGATCAGCTACCGACCTTACCCAACTGAAGGCTGACGGCATCCTGCTCGGTGGAAATCTGGATCTGCTGGTCAGGGCCATTGATGCCAGCCGGGACACACGACGCATTATCCGCCAGAACCTTACCTGGGCCCTGGGCTACAATATGGCCGCACTGCCGGCAGCTGCGGCAGGCCTCGTACCTCCCTGGCTGGCCGCCATCGGTATGTCGCTGAGCTCCCTGATTGTGGTCCTGAATGCGCTCAGGCTCGGACGCGAAGATCGCCAGAACCAGCAGGCAGAGCCTACACTGGCCCCTACCCAGTCGCTGGAAGAATCAGGAACCGGCGCATGAACGAGGTGATACCCCTGTGGATATTCTGCTAATACTCATCCCCATCACCCTTATTTTGGTCACAGTAGGGGTTGTCGTTTTTAACTGGGCCGTCAAAAGCGGGCAGTATGACGACCTTGAAGGGCCTGCCCACCGAATTCTTTATGATGATGACCGGGACATGATTCCGGACGACGCCAAACAACCTCACCAGAGGACAACCCCACAACAAGGCCGTAAAACAGACGGAAGGGAATCCGAAGAGAACCAGAACAAGGGGGCCTGAATTGCAGGAACTGGCCCTGTCTTACCCCGCCGCTTTCATTATCGGACTGCTTGGCAGCACTCACTGCCTTGGCATGTGTGGCGGTATCAGTGCTTCTCTCTCCATGGCTCTACCGGTCGGAAAAGGATACCGGTTACGTCAGACCCTGATGCTGTTCGCTTTTAACGGCGGCAGGATTGGCTCGTACGTTATCATTGCAACGCTCATTGCCTGGCTTAGTGTCAGTGCTACCAGTTCCTGGAGCGCGCTTGGCCCTGTGCTAAGGACCCTGGCGGGTGTTCTGTTAATTCTGATGGGACTGTCCATGGGACAGTGGTGGTACGGCATCCGCCATGTGGAACGGATAGGAGGCCCGGTCTGGCGCCGCTTGCAGCCCCTGACCCGTAAACTACTGCCCGTTCGAAATCCCCTCCAGGCACTACTGCTGGGCTCGCTGTGGGGCTGGTTGCCCTGCGGACTTGTGTACAGCACCCTGGGTTGGGCCGCCTTGCAGCCAACCACGGCCACTGCGGCCGGTACCATGTTGTTTTTCGGGCTCGGCACCCTGCCCTCCATGATGGGCACCGGATTTGCCGCTACCTGGCTCCAGGGTTTACGGACCAATCGCAGGTTTCGGCAGATCGCCGGTGGTTTGATGGTGGCCTTTGGGGTCTGGACCTTACCATGGATGGTATTGATGTAGTACGTATAGGATAGCTATGGAGCCCTGGTGCGGAGCCGCACCGGGGCTTTTTTGTGGGCAGTCAGATGGCTGTTC
>CAYMQO010000154.1:0-5619 GCA_964392405.1 uncultured Marinobacter sp. | reverse complement strand
ATGGTCAGCTGTGCGCCGTCCGGGATCCGGCTGGTGGCTCTGGGCACCCCGACCACCGTGGGAATACCGAACTTGCGACCGGTGATGGCGGTATGGGACAACATGCTGCCCCGCTCCACCACCATGCCGCGGGACGCCAGCATCAGGAACAGCCATCCGGGATCCGTTTCCTTGGCCACCAGAATGCTGTCGGCAGGCAAATCATCAACCAGGTTGGGGTCAAGGATGACCCGGGCGGTTCCCTCCGCGATGCCCATGCTGGAACCCAGCCCGGTCAGCTCGTGGTCATTGGCCGCCTCGGCCTGTGGCGACAGGGTCAGCAAATTATCCCGCAAGCTGCCGTCGGTGGTCAGGGTATCCGGCACCTCATCGGCCTCATAGCTGGCCAGTTGTTCGCGACGACGGGTCACAGAACTCTGGAAGCCCTCGTCAACCCCGGTGCCGTCCATGAACCCCATGATTTCGTCGACTGTCAGGCAGAACACATCGGCGGCTGCCGTAATGGCTCCTTTATCGGCCAGATACTGACCTTGCAGACGGAAAATGTCCTTACACAGACCATACAGCTCGCTGCGGCAATAGCGGGCATTTTCCCGGTGGGCAATCACTTCACGCAGATGGCTGAACAACCAGCGCAACAGGTACTTGCGCGGAGACAAGCGAGTGAAGTGCCGGTCGAGAACTGTCTCTGCCTCGGTCCGCTTGGACAGCTCGGCCTGAGCAAAGGCCTCCGGCTGCAACTCCGACCGGATAAACCGCCGAATACCACGGAACAGCGGCGTCGGGTCCTCCCGTAGCGATGGATTTTCTACCTTGAGCTCCTCCATGCTACGGTCCCCGTAGCGTGTGATGTGCCCTTCCAGAAGTGCCATCAGATCCGGCTCCAGCCCGCCGCTGCGGAAGCGTTCAACCAGCTCTGCCTCCCCGGATTCCAGGAAGAGTTCCCGCAGCTCCGCCCGCTGCCCGATGTAGTCAGCAATGCGCAGCACCGCCAGCATGATCTCGACACTTTCCACTTCCTCACCGCCGCCCAGCAGACTGCTCAGCAAACCGGGATCTTCACCAAGGCCCCAGCGTTGCATCAGCTTGCGGGTGACACCGTAGATGGTAAAAATGTAGGCATCATTCACCAGGGTGATACCCCAGCGCTCTCCCACATCCCGCCACAGCCGGTGAAATTCCTCAGTCAGTACCAGAGGGTCCTGCCCCGGGGTCAGCAACGCCCGGGTCTGGCCGGCGCGGACGGTCCACCACTCTTTGTAGCTGCGGATGCGCCGGGGGTGGGTGATCAGCATACCGGCGACTTTCAGGGAGGCTCCGGCAACCGCCAGCCGTTTACGCCAGCGGGACCGGGGCCGGCCGGGTTCACCGGAGTGAATGACGTAGGAGGTATTCAGCCCCACCATGTCCTCCCAGAACGGACACAGTTTCGGAAACAACGGACTCTGCTGGTGCAGCAGATAGAAAGAATTCAGGTTGTAGTAGACCCGTCCGTGAACATAGGCCACCATCCGGTCCAGCAGGGCATGATTGCGGTGCAGCGTTTCCTCTGACACTCCCAGCCGCTTGTAGAGGTCGCGGAAAATGACTTTGTAGAACAGCCGGGCCAGGCTGTAGGTCAGCGGGCTGGAAATACCGGGATAGCTTTCAGTGACATTGAGGCCGGTCCATACCCGTTTGCGCTGGTAATCGATGGCGATAGGCCTGGCCTGCAGAATGTGAACGGCACCGTCACTGGTGATGGTGCCCTCTATATCCTGAGGCCAGCCGTCAAACTGGGCCTCAATAGCCCGCCCGATCTGCTGCAACTGTCGTAACTGCGGCTCATCCAGACAAGGCTTGTTCCGCAACGCATCAGCCACCTCCAGGGTGCACAACCCGTGGCCCTGATCCGGATCCAGGGTAAGCTGCGTCTGTTTGTCGGCAAGGACCTCACGAATGGTGCCGGTTTTGGCGTTGATAAAGTAGTGGTCCACCGGCACTGACTCCTGCACCACCCCCTCGCCAATGCCATAGCCAGCGACCACCAGAGTATCGCGGGCCAGAGTGTTGGGATCTGCCGTAAACAGGACAAAAGAGCGCTCGCCAAACACCATGCGCTGGATACCTACCGCTACCCCTACATCCAGTGGATCCATGCCCTGGGACAGCCTGTAAACCAGCGTTTTCTCGGCAAAGGCCGAGGCCCAGCACTCTCGTACCTTGTCCAGGACCTGATCCCGGGTTACATACAAGAAGCTTTCGCTGATCCCGGCAAAGGGGTTCGCCACAGAGTCCTCACTGGCCCCGGCTGCGTCACTGAGCATACAGGCCCGTACGGACACCAGGGCCTTGTCGCCGTGAACTTCGGCACAGGTCTCCAATATCTTCGCCGCCGTTGCCTCATCGAAGACCAGTTCCTGCGTAATCAGCCGCTGAATGGCACCAGCCGCCACCTGCACGTCGTTACGACGGCCATGCTCCAAGCCCGCCAGGAGGTCACGGATACCCGGCAAGGCCGGAGCCATCAAACTATCGAACAGGCCACGCCCCAGACAGAAAAAGCCCGGTACCGGAATGCCGGATGCGCGCATTCGTGCCTGCACATGAAACTTTCCGCCGACCCTGGAACGGTCCATCGCGCTGTAATCGGTAATGATGTCCATCAGAAACCTCAGAATGATCTTGAATGTTTGAAATCAGAATCGGGTGACAGTAGCCGCGATGCTGATGCCCGCACCGCGTCGCGGGGATCCCGGTCCAGCAGCGACGAACCCGTCACCGCCGCCAGCCGGTCAACCACGCCGTAATGATCGTACCCAAGCAGCTGCAGTCGCTCTGCCAGTTGCCTTGCTGACGCGATCGGCAGACAGCCAAACCCGCGGATAAGGGGATTGCTGAGCGGCACGGGGTAGCGTGGTGGTGGCCAGCCGCCCTGCTGGCACAGAACGTTGGCAATCTCGTTAAAAGCCACCGGGGTTCGATACCCGACATTGAATATCTGTGGCTCCCCGCTGGCGGAATAACCGGCATCGAGATACCGGCTGCAGAGGCTGAGAATCACCCGGGCATAGTCGTCCACATCAATGACGGAATAGCGTTGCGTGCCATCGCCAATGCGAACCCTGGCCCGGATCAGCTTTGCCAGCCCGGGCAGGAAATGCCGGTCACCCTGCCCCACCACGAACCGGGCCCGCAGCACCGCCACCTCACAGCCTGCGGCGGTGGCCCCGGACAGCAGCCGTTGCTCGCACTCTGCCCGGGATTTCGCCAGGGCGGTCCGTGGGTTCAGCGGTGCGGCCTCAGTCACCGCCGCCTGGGGCCCGTCGCCATACACCGAAAAGGAACTGGCGTAGACGATCGCCCGGGTATCGGAACCCACCAGGCTCAGCAGCCGGTCAACCGCACGGCGGTTCTCACCGAAACCACGACCATCGCTGTCAACCTGCTTGCTGGCGCAGTGCACCACCACGTGAGGCCCTGAGGGCAACAGGCTGGCCGGCATACTGGCAAGTGTTCCCTGTTGTCGACGCACGAAGTCATAGCCCGGCACCGGACTTCTATGCTCCAGGCAGTGGGCCTCCCGCTCTCCATCCCAGGCGTGTAACTGGCGCAGCACCGCCTGCCCCAGGAAGCCACTGCCACCCAGTAGAACGATTCTCATGGTCATTGGGTGTTACCAGATACCCGGTACCAGTCGGGCACGACTGGCTGCAAACTGCTCGTAGCGGGGCAGGATCTGAACGAGGTAACGCTCCTCAAGCAGAATGCGGCGCACCAGTACCGGTATGAATACGGCAGTAAAAACAAACACCAGGGGCCAGCTGAAAAACAGTACAACCACACCCACGTGGGCCAGCAACATACCCGAGTAGGCCGGATGCCGCAGGAAGCGATAGGGGCCATCGGAGATAATGTCGTTGGCTTCCGGAGTGCGAACGCGATGGGAATAGCTTCGCCCGAGCGTGCGAATAGCCAGAGCACGCAAGACGATACCACCGATAAACAATGCCAGCCCGAGGGGCAGCCACAATCCCGGTGCCGCCCACACACTGCCGAAAACCATGGCAGTGGCAACGGTCAGCAGGCGGGCAAGGGCATAGGCCTCACAGGTGCCCTGATCAGCACCGGTGTCCTTCTTTGCTTCGCCAGCGGTGATGCGAATCTCCGAGAGAATCCAGATCAGATACAATGCCAGAATGCCGGCCACTGCCAGCTTGAGCCCCTCCGGCGTCTCACTGACCCGGTAATAGGCCAGCGCCAGACCAGCTACAATACCTGCAGCGCCTATCATTAGCGGAAACGATGCGTTTTTGATGTTCATACCAAGTGTTCCTTTATGGTCAGTAAATCCGTTCATTCAATAGTAAAGAAAGCTTCCGTAACCACTTTGCCCTGTTGCCTTGCCTCAAGACGCATCCGGAATGCCTCGCCGGCGATGTCGGTTTCCAGCAAATGCGCAGCGATCTCCACGCTCTGATCCAGCTCGGCGAAGGAGCTGAAGCTCACTGCCACCTGGGTGATATGGGGTGTTTCATTTCCGACGCGAGTTATCCGGCCGCCCACATCCAAGGCCAGTTGTCGCATCCCTTCAAACATCAGCATGCCCGGCACGTGGTCATTGGGATGATCAAAGAAAAAGAGATTGCCCTGATCCACCCTGAGCGTGGCGACGAATACCCGGGCATTGCCGCTGATCCACAGATCGTCATGGAGCACGGAACCTTTCAGGGAAGACCGGGATGAAATCCGGATACTGTCTCTGCGCAGGGCACCCTGAGCGCCGGACTTCGTCTGACGAAGGACTCTCGACCGGGCGATGTCACGCATTCGCCGGTACCGGTCCTTTGGCTGAATCGACCAGTCCGAGTAACCCCGGCAAACCGCCCTGCCTCCGACATGGTTCACGGCATCGGCCCGAATCGATTGCAGTTGCCCCTCCTTTCCATACTCACAACGGGTCAGGGTGAGTTCGGACACCAGAGAATCCTGGCTGCACCAATCCGTTTCATGCCAGCCAGGCAAGGTCTCAAGATAGACATCGTTGAGAATGAACGCGTTGCGCTCACCTACGCCCATAAACTCGTGGCATACCGCCGTACCGATCTGCCGACCGATCTCAACAACTTTCAGCATCACGTCATCGTTGTGAAACTGCATGTCATTGAGGAAGGTATTTGCCCGGGGCAGATAGGCACCGCAGACGAAAGTCTCGTTCGTTGCCCGATACATCGAGGTTACGTATACGTTCTCGATCAGTCGCTTATGGGTCAAAGTGCGGGGAATGGTGCGAGCGAAATCAACGGGACTCGTGCCAGTGGTTTCAACGGTTTCATCGCGTTCGGAAAACATCGTTACTTCCTTTCCATAGGATCACGTAAGTGCCTGAGGTCTTCAGGCCTGGTGAATGGGGGCCACCCTCCGTCGCCTGGGAGACGACTTCGCAGGGGTACGCACCCAGTGCCGGTTTGTCCGAGCTAGTGTGGTTCTTTCCGGTGCGCCATTGCACCAAACAGTTCCACTCACCTGAGTAGTTGTCAGTTACTTAACCTGGCAACTACCTTGCAAACTCCAGACATAGCGCACTTCCGGGCAGGTTTCGGCTGGGCCCGCCCGACGCCTCTCCAAAAGGTGTATTTA
>CAYMQO010000153.1:0-5629 GCA_964392405.1 uncultured Marinobacter sp. | reverse complement strand
GTCACAAAACCCTGCCCATTGAGGGGGTGCAGTTCCATCCCGAGTCGATCATGACGGAGGAAGGGCATGAGCTGCTGCGAAATTTCCTGCAGCGCTGAAGCGCAGAGCTCCGGCCGTTGGCGCCGCTGGTGATAACCGGACTGCCAGCTCAAGCACCTGTACAGACACAAAAGAGGCCTGACACATCATGGACATGAAACAAGCACTGAACCGAATCGCATCCAACCTGGACCTGAGCCGGGAAGAAATGAAAGCGGTTATGCGCATCGTCATGAATGGTGAGGCCACCGACGCCCAGATTGGCGCATTTCTCATGGGTCTTCGCATCAAAAGTGAAACCATTGATGAAATTACCGGCGCCACAGAGGTCATGCGGGAACTGGCCACTCAGGTACACATCAATGCAGAGCCCCTGGTGGACATCGTCGGCACCGGCGGTGACGGCGCCAACCTGTTCAACGTCTCCTCCGCCTCTGCCTTCGTGGTTGCGGCCGCAGGCGGCTACGTAGCCAAGCACGGCAACCGGGCGGTATCGTCCAGGAGTGGCAGCGCAGACCTGATTGAACAGGCCGGCATCAACCTTGATATTACCCCCGAGCAGGTGGCCCGCTGCGTGGAGCAGATCGGCGTCGGCTTTATGTTCGCCCCCGGCCACCACGGCGCCATGAAGCACGCCATCGGCCCCCGTAAGGAGCTGGGCTGCCGGACCATCTTTAACATCCTTGGGCCCATGACCAACCCGGCCGGGGTAAAGCGCCAGCTGGTGGGCGTGTTTACGCCGGCCCTCTGCCGCCCCATGGCGGAAGTCCTGCACAAGCTCGGCAGCGAACATATTATGGTCGTTTGCTCAAAAGATGGCCTCGACGAGATTAGCCTTGCCACCTCAACCCGGGTGGCCGAGCTCAAGGACGGCACCATCAATGAGTACGATATCAACCCGGAGGACCTGGGCATCAAAAGCCAGTCGCTGGTGGGCCTGACGGTGGATACCGCTGAAGACTCCCTGAAGCTGATCCGCGCCGCCTTTGGCCGGGGCCATGATGAAATGGCCGAGAAGGCCCGCGACATGATCGCCCTCAACGCCGGTGCGGCCATCTACGTGGCCGGCCTCGCGACGACGCCGCAAACAGGCGTGGAAATGGCGCTTGACGCCATGGGCAGCGGGCTCGCCGCCGGAAAAATGTCTGAGCTGGCCGACTTCACCCACTGTTTTGATTGAGCACCGATACCATGACTGACCGACACAACGACCGGACCCCTACCATCCTCCGCAAGATCGTGGATCGTAAGTGGGAAGAGCTCGAAGAGCGCAAGCGCAAGACCTCCCTGGAAGACCTCCGGGTCATGGCCGGTGACCAGCCGGAAACCCGGGGTTTCGCCCGTGCCATGGCGGACCGGATCAATCAGCGCCAGCCCGCGGTGATCGCGGAAATCAAGAAGGCCTCCCCCAGCAAGGGCATACTGCGGGACCCGTTTCTGCCCGCGGCCATTGCGGAGAGCTACGAAAAAGGCGGTGCAGCCTGCCTGTCTGTCCTGACAGACCACGATTTCTTCCAGGGTCATGAGGATTACCTGAAAGAAGCCCGGGCAGCCTGTAGCCTGCCTGTCATTCGCAAGGACTTTATGGTGGCGCCCTACCAGGTCTATGAAAGCCGGACTATTGGTGCTGACTGCATCCTGCTGATCGCCGCCTGCCTGACCCGGGACCAGATGCAGGAGCTTGAAGGCATCGCCCATGAAATCGGCCTGGATGTGCTGGTTGAGGTCCACGATGGTGAAGAGATGGACGACGCCCTCACGCTGGCTACGCCGTTGGTGGGCATCAACAACCGCAACCTGCACACCTTTGACGTCTCGCTGGAAACCACCTTCAGTCTGCACCAGCGAGTGCCCGACAGCCGGGTCACCGTGACAGAGAGCGGCATTCTGACCCGGGACGATGTGATCGCCATGACCGAGCGGGACATCTACGGCTTCCTGGTGGGTGAATCCTTTATGCGGGCGCCCGAGCCGGGCGAGAAGCTGCAGGAACTGTTTGGCTGAGTCCACCGGGCAAGGCCATCGGCCATCACGATGGCCTTGATGCCGGGCACGTCGTTCTCCCGTGGATCAGTTTTGGCGGGTACCACCCTCAGCCAGGGCTTCATCCAACAGAGCCTGGAGATGAGCCGGCAGTGCGCCGGCCAGTGGCAGCGCTGCCTTATGGGCACGGGGAGTCATCTTGGCCCAGGTCCGGCGCACGATACGCAACCACTTCTCCCGGTCATAGTCCGGGTTATCGTCATAGAACTCCGCGAAATAGCGCTCCAGGAATACCAGGCAGGCGACGTCTTCCAGTAACTGGGTGTCCGGATCGTGACGAAGCTCCCGCTTGGTCAGGATTGTGCTTACCCGCTCGCATTCTTCCTGAGGATAACCGCAGGCCGCCATGATCTCAGCCGCCCGCTCGCCGTGGAAGCGGCCGCAGTCCTGCCGCCACTGATAATAGCCCTTGCGACCCATGGGGAAGTTTGCCCGGGGCCGCGTCCAGCGCTCAATATGCTGGGCCCGGCAGGCAATCTCCATACGCTCGGTCGGCTGCGCCTCCAGGGCATGTAGCCACCGGGTCATGTGCAGGCTGTAGGCGTACTCCCGGGGCAGGGTCTGATCACCAACCGCTTCCATATTGGGATCCTGGCGGTTGGCTGCATCGATGGCGTCCAGGGCGCAGCTCAGGCGGGATTGTCCGGTCACGGCGTCATGCCTTTGCCGATGGCCGGGCGGACATATGGTCATACCAGGCCTGCAGGTTCTTCTGCTCCGGCTGAATGCGGATCTTCACCACACGGGCAAAGTCCAGCACACACAGGGCGGTTATGTCGGCGGCGGTTATGGTATCGCCATAAATGAACGTGCGCCCTTCCAGATGCCGGTCGAGAAAGCTGAAGAATTCGACCGTTTGCCGGCCCGCTTCCTCGCCCCATTCGGGAATCGGCGTCATACGGTCCTTGAAATAACCGGTACTGTGCTGAAAGCACATGCCGGTAGGCAGGAAGAAGTAATAGTCCAGCCAGCGCTGCCATTGGTCGAGCTGAGCCTTTTCCAGCGGTGTCGTGCCCATCAGTGGCATCGTGCCGGGAAACATCTGCTCAAAGTAGAGGCAGATCGCCATGGTTTCGGCGATACAGTTGCCATCGTCAAGCTGCAGTACCGGCACCTTTTTCATGGGGTTCATGGCCTGGAATTCCGGCGTCAGGTTCTCGCCCTTCAGCAGGTCCACTTCCAAGAACTCCACCTTGTCCAGCAAGCCCTTCTCGGCCAGGAACATGCGTACACGGCGGGGGTTGGGGGCTGTTCTGGTTTCGAATATCTTCATCGTCTGGAACTCCTCGTGCCGTTCAAATTCCTATCATCTGGTCCGGCCTGCTTCCGGTCGAGCGTGCCAGGTGCAACTGCGACAGATTGGCCTGTTCCGGTAAAGCGGTCAAGACAGAGCGTAAGCCGGCCTAGCCGGCAATTGGGCCGATCCCCACCTTGCGGCGCACGTCTGCCATCAGGGGCGAAGCGTACGCGCGGGCCTTCTCTGCCCCCTGCTGCAGAATGCGGTCCAGTTGCGCCGGGTCATCCATCAGCGTGTTGTACTCTTCCCGCATGGGCGCCAGCTCGTCATTGATCAGTTCAAACAGCTGTTTCTTGGCCTCGCCCCAGGCAATACCTTCTGCAAACGCCTGGCGCATGGAGGCGGTCTGCTCCGGGCTGGCAAAGGCAGAATAGATGGAAAACACTGAGCTGGTGTCCGGGTCCTTCGGCTCGCCGGGCTCCAGCAGGTTGGTCTTGATCTTGTTGATGGCCTTGCGCAGCTTTTTTTCACCATCGAACAGCGGAATGGTGTTGTTGTAACTCTTCGACATCTTGCGGCCATCCAGCCCTGGCAACACCATGGCGGTATCTTCAATGACGGCTTCCGGCAGTGTGAAGGTGTCCCCGAACAGATAATTGAAGCGCTGGGCAATGTCCCGCGCCATTTCGATATGCTGGGTCTGGTCACGGCCAACGGGGATTTTCTCACCGTTGAACATCAGGATATCCGCCGCCATCAGGATCGGGTAACAGAACAGCCCCATGGTGATGCCCCGGTCCGGATCGTTACCTTCGGCCTCCTCGTTTTCCTGTACCGCTGCCTTATAGGCATGGGCACGGTTCATCAGACCCTTGGCGGTTACGGTGGTGAGAACCCAGGTGAGTTCGGTGATTTCCGGCACATCGGTCTGACGGTAGAAGGTGACCTTCTTCGGGTCCAGGCCGCAGGCCAGCCAGGTGGCGGCAATGGCACGAACCGATTCCTGCACACGGGCGGGCTCCTGGCACTTGATCAGCGCGTGGTAGTCGGCAAGAAACAGATAGGATTCGGTTTCGCCCGCCTCGCTGGCGCGAATGGCCGGCCGGATGGCGCCCGCGTAGTTGCCCAGATGGGGGATGCCTGTGGTGGTAATACCCGTCAGTACTCGTGTCTTGCTCATGGTTTTCGCGCTGTTCCGGATGGGGTGAAAAGAGGTTATAAAGAAAGCAGAACCATACCCAATGCAAGGGCAGGCGGCAAACGGATTGATGGTGAACCGGTCGCTGAAACCGGTATTATCAGTCCGTTTCCAGACTCGGGTCCGACTCCATGACCGCGGCCCCACCATTACGGCAGTTGCAAGGATTAACATGGCCCTGACACTCTATCAGTTCGCGATTTCCCACTACTCCGAAAAGGTCCGGTGGGCGCTGGATTACAAGGGCATTCGCTACACGCCCGCGTACCTGCTACCGGGCATGCACGTCAAAACCATTCGCGGACTGACGGGCCAGAAGCCAACCACCGTGCCGGTCCTGGTGGACGATCAGGAAGTGATCCAGGGCTCAGGAAAAATTCTGGATTACCTGGACAGCCGGTTCCCGGACACCCCCCTGCTCCCGGATGAGCCCGGTCAGCGGGAAGCCGCACTGGAATGGGAGCGGCGTCTGGATGCTGAAGCGGGGCCGGCGGTTATCACCTTTGTCTATCACCACCTGCTCCAGCGTCCAAAAGTGATGGCGCCGCTGATGGCTGCGCAGTTGCCGTTCTGGAACCAGTACCTCTTGCGCCTGGGCTTCAGCCGGGTGGAAGAGATCATGCGCAAGAGGATGAACATTACTGAAAAAACCGCCGCGCAGTCCCAGACAAAGGTGGAGGCGCTGCTGACAGAGATAAACGGGATTTACGAAAGCGGGCGTTATCTGGCGGGTGACTGTTTCAGTCGCGCGGATATCACAGCCGGCGCGCTGTTTGCTCCGCTGTTCCTGCCTGAGCAGTACCCTGTCCCCAAACCGAAACCCGAACGGCTGCCGCCCGGCCTGAAAGCATGGCATCAGACCTCCGGCCATCTGCTGCAACCGGTGGTGGCCTGCTATCACAATCACCGGGGCAAACGGTCAGCCTGAGGAAAGGACGTGCTCGCCCGGCGGATCAGGGGTGCTGCTGCAGGAACTCCTGCCATACGTGGGCCGACTGCTTCGGCACTTCCATCATGGGCACGTGACCGACGTTATCGAGCAGCGTGACCGTGCTGTTACGGATACCCTGGGCAAAGACTTCGGCATTCTCCGGCGCCAGCACCCGGTCCTT
>CAYMQO010000152.1:0-5631 GCA_964392405.1 uncultured Marinobacter sp. | reverse complement strand
TCTGCTCGTCCACCGGGAAGAAGCCACAGGTGGCGCCATATTCCGGCGACATGTTAGCAATGGTCGCCCGGTCAGCCACCGGCATATCCTTGAGGCCGTCGCCGTAGAACTCGACGAACTTCCCGACCACGCCCTTATTACGCAACATTTCGGTGACGGTCAGCACCAAATCAGTAGCGGTGATTCCTTCCCGCAGCTTACCGGTAATCTTGAAGCCGATAACTTCCGGAATCAGCATGGAGACCGGCTGGCCCAGCATGGCCGCCTCCGCCTCGATACCACCCACACCCCAGCCCAGGATACCCAGGCCGTTGATCATGGTGGTGTGGGAGTCGGTTCCCACCAGCGTGTCCGGGTAAGCAAAGGTTTTACCGCCCTGCTCCCGGTGCCAGACGGTCTTACCGAGATACTCCAGGTTGACCTGGTGACAGATACCTGTCCCGGGCGGCACCACACGGAAGTTATCAAAGGCCTGCTGGCCCCAGCGCAGGAACTCATAGCGTTCCCGGTTACGTTCCATCTCAATGGCCACGTTACTCTCAAAGGCGGACGGGTTACCGAACTTGTCCACCATTACCGAGTGGTCGATCACCAGATCCACAGGCGACAGTGGGTTGATCATCGCGGGATCCTTGCCTGCTTTGCGGACCGCCTCGCGCATGGCAGCCAGGTCGACTACGCCCGGCACGCCGGTAAAGTCCTGCATTAGTACCCGCGCGGGGCGGAACTGAATCTCGGTATCGGACCGGCGATCCCTGAGCCACTGCGCCATGGCCTCAAGGTGTTTCTTCTCGACGGTGGTGCCGTCCTCAAACCGTAAAAGGTTCTCGGTCAGTACCTTAAGTGAGAAAGGCATTCGTGACAGATCACCCAGTGAGTCCTTGGCTTTTGCCAGACTATAGTAATGGTAGGTTCTGTCTCCGACCGGGAGAGTAGAAAGGGTGTTATAGCTATCAATGCTGATACTGTCATTCGACATATGGTGCCTCCTTTTGAATCGTCAAATGCATGAAGGCGAAATCTGTCCGGGGCTGCGGGACGTAAATCGTTCTGTTTTTCTTGAAGGCCCGGGTAGAAGTCTGCCCGGACGTAATGCGACCGGGAAATCTCTATTAACTATTGCACCGATTAACAGGACTTCAACCCCAAAGGGAATCTATGCCCGGTTACAAGGTAAAAAGTGGTCAAAACGCGGGGTATTTACTTACATTTCCGTTACTTTTCATTACATGTTTTTATGATAGTTGCGCCATAATCTTAACCTGGGTTAATAAAAGGAGCCCTTTTTCATGACTGCCAGAAGCCGGGTTACCGAACAGGCGATGGACGCGCCAGCCGGGTATCGCTTTATCGAAAAGATTGCCGACAGTGGAAGCACACTGATCTATCGCGCGTTGCGCAACAGCGATGGTCAGAAAGTGGTGATCAAGACGCTGAAGCCGGAAGCGGCCACCCGGGAAAGTATTGCCCTGCTGCAGCATGAGTATGAGATTCTGCGGGACCTGAAAGGCAACTACCTGATCAAGGCCCACGACCTCACCCGCATCAATGATCTGCCGGCGCTGGTGTTGGAGGATATTGGTGGTCAGACCCTCGACCGTATTACCGCCCACCGCAGGCTAAACCTGAAATCCTGTGTTGGCATCGCCACCGCCATTGCGACGGCGCTGACCCATTTGCATGCCGCCGGGATCATTCACCGGGATATCAGCCCCGGCAACATTCTGGTCAACAGCAAGTCCAAGGAGATCCGTCTGATCGACTTCGGGATTGCTTCCCGGCGTCAGCAGGAACAGACCAGCCTTAACTATTCGGCTACGGTTCCCGGCACACCAGGTTATATGTCACCGGAACAGACCGGACGTATGAACCGGGTGGTGGATTACCGTTCGGACTTCTATTCCCTCGGCGCCACCCTGTATGAGCTGGTCACTGGCCGCCCCATGTTCTCGGCGGAAGAGCCCATTGAGTGGTTCCACTGCCATATCGCCCGTTCCCCCGTCGCGCCGGCGGATCTTAACAGCAGCATTCCCCGGGTGTTCTCGGACCTGATCATGAAGCTGCTGGCGAAAAACGCCGAACAGCGTTATCAGAGTGCCACCGGCCTGCTCCACGACCTGCGCCTCTGCTACCGTCAGATTACCAGCACCTCGTCGATCGAGCCCTTCCCGCTGGCGACTCAGGACATACCGGACCAGTTCCGGATCCCTCAGCGCCTGTACGGCCGTGAGAAGGAAGTCAACCAGCTGCTCACAGCCTTTGAGCAGGCCTACGACCGGGTCTCACTGGCGCTGGTGGCCGGCCGTTCCGGCATTGGCAAGAGTCGCCTGATCAACGAACTGCATAAACCCGTCACCGCCCGCCGGGGCTACTTTACGGTGGGCAAGTTCGACCTGGTTCACCGGGATGTTCCCTACAGTGGCCTTGCCGTCGCCCTGAGAGACCTGATCCAGCAAATCCTGACCGAGAGTGACGAGCGCCTGGCTTACTGGCGTGAACGGATCACCTCGGCGCTGGGACCCAACGGCGTGCTGATGACCGAGATGATCCCCGAGCTGGAACTGATTATCGGCGCCCAGCCGCGGCTGGCAGAGGTGGACGCCGCCGAGTCTGAACAGCGCTTCCGTCTGACCCTGTTCAATTTTATCCGGGTGTTCAGCTACGCGGATCACCCCCTGGTGCTGGTCCTCGATGACCTGCAGTGGGCGGATTCCGGCACCCTGCAACTGGCCGACCTGCTGGTGGATCAGGTGGAAGGCGACCGCTTGCTGGTCGTGGGTGCATACCGGGATAACGAAGTTACCCCTGACCATCCGCTGATGAATACGCTGCAGCAACTCCAGGGCACCGATGTGTATTTCACCCACATCGCCCTGGCCCCGCTGTCGATACCGGACATCTGCCGCCTGCTGTCCGATACGTTGATGCTGACCATCAGCGAGGTGGAGCCCCTGGCCCGGGTGATACACCAGAAAACCGAGGGCAACCCGTTCTTTGTCGAGGAGTTCCTCAAGGACCAGCATCAGCAGGGTCACATCACCTATGACCCATCCGCTGGCCGTTGGGTGTGGGATATTACCCGGCTGAGCGCCCAGCAGATTACGGATAACGTTGCCAGCCTGCTGACCCGCAAGCTGGAGAGCCTGCCACCGGAGAGTCTGGAACTTTTGCGACTCGCCTCCTGCGCCGGCAACCGCTTCTCGGCCGCCATGCTTTCCATGATTACCGGCCAGTCGCCGGCAGAGGTAGCAGCCACGCTGGAGGCCCCCATTGAGGCCGGGCTG
Source organism: uncultured Marinobacter sp. (assembly GCA_964392405.1). GTDB lineage: Bacteria > Pseudomonadota > Gammaproteobacteria > Pseudomonadales > Oleiphilaceae > Marinobacter. The sequence continues at coordinate 2,347 of CAYMQO010000152.1, read as the reverse complement.
GTCACCCCGACCCGTGACAGCTACCAGCTGACCGAACTGGCCCGGGGAACAGCCAGCGGTCGCATTACCGTCGAATTTGCCTTCACTCACGACCGGATTCAGGAGGCCGCCTACCGCCTGGTGACCCCCGACACCCGCCAGATAACTCATCTGGAGATCGGCCGCCAATTACTGCACAACCTGGACCCGATAGAACGCAAGGACCGGCTGTTTGCCATCGTTACTCACCTGAACATGGCCGCCGGACTGATCAGCGACCCGGAAGAGCGGCGGGAGCTGTGCCGTCTTAACCTGGAGGCAGGCTACCGGGCGCGACAGGCCGCCTCTTACCCGATCGCCTACAGTCATTTCCAGAAGGCCGTACTGCTGTTGGGAGAGCACGGCTGGAGCCAGGACTATGCGCTGGCCCTGAGTGCCTATGGTGCAGCTGCGGAGACCGCCGCCCATGTGGGTGATGAAAAGGCATTGAAAGTATTGATCGACACCGGCCTGGCTAACGCCCACGACCTGCTCGGCCGGGTCACTTTCCACGAAACCTGGATCAGCCACCTGATCACCCTGGGTGAACTCCCCAAAGCCATCGATATCGGCATTCCCCTATTGGCCGAGCTTGGGCATAAATACCCGCGCCACCCTCGCCGTGCCCATGTGGTATTTCGGTTCCTGAAGCTCAAGAGCCGGCTGAAAACCATGAACCTGGATACCCTGCGGGACTTGCCGGACATGACTTCGGCGGAAAACAGGGCCGCCGGCCGGATCGGTTCGGTTATCGGCAGTGCGGCCATGTTTTCCGAACCCCTTCTACTGCCGCTGATGTGCATCCGGGCGGCAGAGATGAGCCTGGACGACGGCTACAGCCCTGAAACCCTTACCAGCTTCTCGATACTCGGCATGCTGTATGCGAAGGAACTGAACGATGCCGATACCGGCATGCGTCTGGGTAAACTGGCCGTCGACCTGAGCGAGCGTTTCAACAGTCGTCGGGGACGCGCGCTGCATCTCTATGCCTCGCTGATCCAGCACTGGAAAGAACCTGTCCACAAGACCCTGGATAACCTGCGCCAGGCCAGCCGGATGTGCATGGAAAACGGGGATTTCGAATACGCCGTGCATGCCGCGACCATTCATGGAGATTACCTGCTGCACTGTGGTGGCGACCTGGAGAAGCTGGATCAGCAAATGACCCAGGAACTGGGGGAGTTCCGCGCTCTGCATCTGGGGTCCCTGCTTCACCATCATGAAGCCAGACTGCAGCTGATCCGTAACCTCCGGGGCCTGAACAAACATCCCGCCCAGCTCTCCGGCGATGTCTACGACATCAGGGAAATGCTGCCCCGCCACCGGGAAGCCAGGGACAACGCCGTCATTGAGGATACGCTGGCCAAGTCCATGTATCTGCAGTACCTGTTCGACACGGACGGATACCAGGAGGACAGCGCCCGCACCGCCGAACACCTGACCACCATAAAATATGGCACCGAAGGTTTTTACAGCAGTCGCTGGACCCGGTTCATGCGCGCCATGGTGCTGGTACGGGCCGCCCGCACCGCGACGATGAGGCGCCAGCGCCGCCGATACCTTGGCCTGGCCCGTAGGGACCTTCGGGCGATGGCGGTCGAAGCCCGTAACAATCCGATTAATATGGCCAATAAGTACTGGCTGCTGAAGGCCGAGATGCTGCGGGTCAGGGGCCGTGATTTCGAGGCTCACGAAGCCTTCGACCGGGCCATTGCGCTGTCCCAGGAGTCTCGCTTCACTGACGAGCAGGCCATGGCGTGTCAGCTTTGCGGCGCCATGCATATCGCGGCGGGGCGGCGCACCATCGGCATTCCCTACCTGAGCCGGGCCCGGGACCTGTACCGGCGCTGGGGGGCTCACGCCGTGGTCAAGCACCTGGAGGAGCGCTATCCGGACCTCACAGAAAGCCGGCCGCCGGCGACCCAGGCAGGCACCCGGGCCATGCCCATGGCGGAAGTGGACATGACGTCACTGATGAAAGCGCTCAAAGCGATTGCCGATGAGCAGATTCACAGCCGCATGGTCGCCGCCATTATTGATATTGCCATTGAATTCGCCGGTGCTCAGCGCGGCATCCTTGCTCTGCGGAACAGCGAAGGCAAACTGCGGATTGAGGCGGAAGCGACCGTGGACTCCGATGAGACGGTGATTCTGCAGTCATCGCCACTGGATCAGTCTGAAACCGTTTCCCAGGCCACGGTCAATTACGTGAGCCGCACTCTGGAAAGTGTCGTGGTCGCAGACGCGCTGGCAGTCAACAGCCCGGTGCCGGGGCTGGACCGGGAGGAATACATTCTGCGGGAGCGGGTCCGCTCCATCCTGTGTATTC
>CAYMQO010000151.1:0-5637 GCA_964392405.1 uncultured Marinobacter sp. | reverse complement strand
CCGCAGGCGGTGATTGCCGATACGTTGGGGCTGAGTATTGTCCACGTCAGCAGGACGCTGGGTAAGCTGAAAGAGGACGGTCTGATTGAGTACTGCTCCGCCGGCTTGCGCTTCACGGATCTTGAAGGACTGAAGGAGCTCGCCCTGTGGGAAGGGCTCTCTCCCTGGTTTGAACCGGTCTGACAGGCCCTCTGTCGGGGCCTGTCAGAGATGATGATTCCTAGAATTCAAACGTTACGCCGCCCAGAATGCCGGGTTCGCCGTCATAGACGTCCAGTTCGGCAAACAGTTTGAAGTCCGGTTCAATGGCGTAGCGAGCGGTGCCGGTGAAGCCGACGTAGTCCAGGTCACCGGTGATGACACGGCCACTGATGCCCACTTCCAGATCGTTATTCAGCTGATGACGCAGTCCGGCCCGAAAGCCCAGGCCGGTGTCATCCACATCGCCACCGCGATCCCAATCGAATTCCTGATACTCTACGGTCAGGCCACCCCAGAGGTCCGTGCGGGAATCCAGCCCGTGACGGTAACCTGCACCCGCATGAAGCGCCGTAAGATCAACGTCATCGGTCAGATACCTGAAGCCGCCGAACGCGAAGATGTTCTTATGAAGGGCAACCGACCCCCGGGTGTCCAGGCCAATAAAGTCCTGGGAATCGAAGTCCGGATAAAAGGCGATGCCACCTTCCAGGTAGTTGTAGCTCAGGTTTTCTGCCATGGCAGCGGCGGGGAGCAGGGCTGCGGCGATGGCTAGCCCACGAAGTCCTTTTTGCATATTACACCTTGCGATTTGTTCGTCTTTGGTCGATCGGTTCCCGTTTGGGTCGGAAACTGTTGCGAAGATTAACAGAAGTGACTGTTGAGGTTGCCGACGGTTTTGTAATGCAGAAGCTGGGCTGACGCTCCCTGGGAAGACCCCTCTTTGCCTGATGTGATGAGAACATGTCGCAAAAAAGTGTGAAAACCTGCCAAACGTAACCCGATCGTTTTACTCAGGATAGAAACCCGCTACTCTTACCCATCACAGGAAATCAGAATCATAAGAAATGCCCCTGGGGGGAGAAGTATGGCGGGAAGCAGTTTTGATGAGGCTCTGCTGAGCCACTGGCGGGAGTTGCTGGATTCTTCACCCGACTGTCTGCTAGTCAGCGACTACCACACCCACCGCTACCTCTACGCCAACGCTACCACGTGCGTAATGGCGGGCTATACCCTCGACGAACTGCAAACGATGGAAACAGCCGCACTGACCATGCGCGGCCGTGATGCGGTATCAGAGAATTTTCGTAAAGCGCGGGAAGCCGGGCCGGACGGTTTCACCGACGAGCCCAGGCTGATGGTCAGCAAAGGGAACAAGCGCCGGGGCTGGTGGGAGGCCCAGTTCCGCTACGCGGTTATCCAGGAGCGGGAGGTGGTCGTTATCGTTTCCCGAGAGGTGACAGCGCGGGTGCTGGCGGAGCGGGCAGAGCTGCGCACGAGGAAAATCTATGCCGCCCTGAGTGCCACCAATGAAGCCATTATCCGTAGCCTGTCCCCGGAAGAGCTGTTCCAGTCGGTTTGCGATGCTGCAATCGAAAGCGGTGGCATCACCACGGCCGTGGTGTTAATGCCAGAGCCAGAGACCGGTCTGCTCAAGCCAAAAGCGATGGCAGGGTTTGGCCGGGAGGTGACCAGGGCTACGGTCATTTCCATTGACCCGGACCGCCCCGAGGGTCAGGGCCTGAACGGGCTCGCCTACCGTTCAGGCAAGCCTCAGGTAACCGATGACTTTCTCAAGGACGAACGAACCCGCCACTGGCATTCCGTGATCCGCACCCAGACTCGCATGCGCTCAGCCGCTGCCGTGCCGATTCTGCGGAATGGGCTTGCCATCGGTACCCTGCATCTGTGTTCCCGGGATCGGGCGGCTTTTGATGATGAGATTGTAGCCCTGCTGGTACGGATGGCGGATAACGTCTCCTATGCACTGCATTCCTTTGAGCAGGAAGAGGAGCGCCGTCAGGCCGAAGAACGGGCCCACTACCTGGCAACCCATTGCAGCCTTACCGGCCTGCCCAATCGCAACCTGCTATCCGATCTGCTTGAACAGGCGCTTGCCTCGGTCAGTCGCACCGGACATAACCCGGCAATCATGTTTGTGGATCTGGATCACTTCAAGGAAGTGAACGACAACTGGGGCCACGACACCGGTGACCAGGTGCTGGAAAAAGTCGCCTGCCGGATGCGCGAGGTGTTGCGGGACCACGACGTGCTCGCCCGTTTAGGTGGAGACGAGTTTGTGGTCCTGGTGCAGAACATTGACCGCCGCGCCCATGCCGTTCGCGTCGCGGGCAAGCTGCTGGACGCTCTGAATAAGCCGGTGAAAGTGGACGGCCATGAGTTTCTGCTCACGTGCAGTATTGGCATCAGCCTGTATCCGGACCACGGCCTGCGCCAGCGGGAGCTGATGAAAGCGGCTGACCTGGCGATGTACGTTGCCAAGGAGAAAGGCAAGAACACCTGGGCCTTCGCCGGCGACGACCCCAGTCAACGGATCAGTTGCGTGGACGAGCAGCCTTAATCCAAGCTGCCCGGCTCCTGTCAGGACAGGTCCACATCCAACTGATCCACCGGCGGGCAGTGGTATTCGTGGACAATCTCGTCGTCTTCCACGCTTTCCAGATGAACCGTGAAACCCCACAGCCGGTGCACATGCCGCAGCACCTCCTGGGCGTCGTCACCGTCGAGTGGTACGCGATCCACCGGCACGTGCCGAAGCGTGAGTGACCGGTCGCCCCGCAGATCCACATTCCATACCTGAATGTTCGGCTCCCGGTAACTGAGGTTGTACTGGCGAGCCAGCTTTTCCCGCAAGGGCCGGTAACCGGGATCGTCATGGATGGCGGTAATTCGGTACACCTCTTCCTGATCGTCGTTTTCGATGGCGAAGAACTTCATGTCCCGCATGACCTTGGGCGACAGGAACTGCTGGATAAAGCTCTCGTCCTTGAAGTTGCGCATGGCGAAGTGGACGGTCTCGATCCAGTCGCCGCCGGCAATGTCCGGAAACCATTCCCGGTCTTCGTCGGTGGGGTTTTCGCACATCCGGCGCAGGTCCGCAAAGATGTTGAAACCCAGGGTGTAAGGGTTAATGCCGGAGTACCAGGGGCTGTTAAACGGAGGCTGATAGACCACAGCGGTGTGGCTTTGCAGGAACTCCAGCATAAAGCCATCCGTAACCAGCCCTTTTTCGTACATCCGGTGCAGCAGCGTGTAATGCCAGAACGAGGCCCAGCCCTCGTTCATCACCTGGGTCTGGCGCTGCGGATAAAAGTACTGCCCCAGCTTACGGACGATACGGATGATTTCCCGCTGCCAGGTTTCCAGCAGCGGCGCGTTTTTCTCGATGAAGTAGAGGATATTTTCGTGGGGTTCGCTGGGGTAACGCTGCTTGCGTCGAACCTTGTCTTCGCCATCCCCCTTCCTGGGAATGGTTCGCCACAGGTCGTTGAGCTGGCGTTGCAGGTATTCTTCCCGCTCTATCTGACGGCGACGCTCTTCCGCAGCAGAAATGGGTGCCGGCCGCTTGTAACGGTCGACGCCGTAGTTCATCAGGGCATGACAGGAGTCGAGGATTTCTTCCACCGCTTCGACTCCATAGCGTTCTTCGCATTCGGACACGTAATGCCGGGCGAAGACCAGATAGTCGATAATGGCGCTGGCGTCTGTCCAGGTGCGGAACAGGTAGTTTCCCTTGAAAAAGGAGTTATGGCCGTAACAGGCGTGGGCAATGACCAGCGCCTGCATGGGCAGGGTGTTTTCCTCCATCAGATAGGCAATACAGGGGTTGGAATTGATCACGATTTCATAGGCCAGCCCCATCTGGCCCCGCTGATAGCCTTTTGACGTGTTCAGAAACTGTTTGCCGAAGGACCAGTGATGGTAACCCACGGGCATGCCCACCGAGCTGTAGGCATCCATCATCTGCTCGGCGCTGATGACCTCGATCTGGTTGGGGTAGGTGTCCAGACCGAACTCTTCGGCGCAGCGGGCAATCTCTTCATCGTATTTCCGGATCAGCTCGAAGGTCCACTCAGAACCGGTAGAGACCGGCTCGCGGCGGGCCGGTGCGGTATCGGGCAGGTCAGGGCGATCGATCAGGTCAGTCATGCGGCTTTCCTCTCGAACAGCTGGCGGAACACCGGGTAGATTTCCCCGGGGTCGGCGATCTGTTGCATGGCAAAGCTCTGTGGGAAGCGCTCCATGATTTTTTCATACTCGTACCACAGCATCTGATGATCCTGGGGCGTAATCTCCACGTAGGCGTAATATTGCACCAGGGGGATGATGCCGTCCGCCAGGATCTTGCCACACACGGGGGAGTCGTCGTTCCAGTTATCACCATCGGAAGCCTGGGCGGCATAGATGTTCCATTCATCCGGTGAGTAGCGGGACTCGATGATCTTTTGCATCAGCTTCAGGGCACTGGATACGATGGTGCCGCCGGTTTCCCGGCTGTAGAAAAACTCTTCCTCGTCTACCTCCTTGGCGCTGGTGTGGTGGCGGATAAAGACGACATCGATCTTCTTGTAGTTCTTCCTGAGGAACAGGTACAGCAGGATAAAGAACCGCTTGGCGATATCCTTGTGGGTCTGGGTCATGGACCCGGACACGTCCATCAGACAGAACATCACGGCACTGGTGGCGGGCTTGGGCTTCTTGATGTGCTGCCGGTAGCGCAGGTCGATTTCATCAATAAAGGGGATGCGCCGCACGTTGGCCTTCAGGCGGGCAATCTCCGCTTCCAGTACTTCAATCTGGTCAGCGTGACGGAACGCGGGGTCCAGGTCGTCCGGGGCACTGCGCAGTTCCGCCAGCTGTTCTTCCAGTTCACGGATTTTCTTGCGCCGGGCGCCACTCAGCCCCAGGCGCCGGGCGTGAGCGCCCCTGAGGGAGCGCACCACGTCCAGTTTCGCCGGCACACCCAGGGTGGTGAAGCCGGAGCGGTGGTAGCTGAACGCTTCGGTGTCCTTCAGTTTTTTCCGGGCGAGGTTGGGCAGCTCCAGGTCATCGAACAGAAAGTCCAGAAACTCGTCCTGGGTAATCTGGAAGGCGAACTCGTCCATGCCTTCGCCATCGGGGCTGGCCTGGCCCGAGCCGGCGCCACCCCCGCCGCCGCCCTCCGGCTTGGGAATTTCATCGCCGGCAACGAACTCCTGGTTGCCAGGGTGAACCACCTCCCGACGGCCACCCGGCCCATGGTGGAAGGTGGGCTCATGGATATCCCGCGAGGGGATGCTGACGCTTTCCCCCCGCTCGATATCGGTGATCGAGCGCTTCTGCACCGCGTCCGCCACGGCTTTCTTGATGTGCTGGCGGTAGCGGCGCAGGAACCGTTCCCGGTTCACTGCGCTCTTGTTCTTGCCGTTGAGACGGCGATCAACAATGTGGGTCATGCCCATAGTGCGACTCCTTCAGGTCAGAAAAGGGTTAATGCGACTTTCTGACTCTGAGGTACCACTCTGCCAGCAGCCGGACCTGTTTCTCGGTGTAGCCCCGGTCGACCATCCGCTCCACAAACTGCTTGTGTTTCTTCTGGTCTTCCTGGCTCGCCTTCGGGTTGAAGGAAATCACCGGCAGCTGGTCTTCGGGGTTGGA
>CAYMQO010000150.1:2336-5648 GCA_964392405.1 uncultured Marinobacter sp. | reverse complement strand
GTGCTGCAGCACATTGGCGTGGGTCTGGCGCGTGGCTATCGGACGCAAAGCGTCCCCTTCGTCCACGAAGATAAGTCCGTCCGACTCAGCAGCGAGCGCCTGGCCGACCTCAGCGGCCTGCCCGGCGGTAACGACGCGCACCACAGGCACAGGCCAGATACCCGCACATCCCGGTTCGGTCCGCCCATTACTCACAGGGTAAGCCGCCCAGGGCATAGTGGGAAAAGTGAAGATTCGCCCGATTCCGCACTACAAGTTGAAGATGCGAAGGCCGTTAACAACGCGCCCGCAGTTATAATTTGCAATCGTATTTCTCCGCCAGACGGAACCGGTCTGCAGGTATCAAAACCATGAGAAACATCATAGCCTTTTTGCTCCTTTTCATTTCATGCTTTACCCAGGCATCTGCATCAGGCTGGGAAGTATCGATCTATAAAAATGAGCGTGCGTACCTGACCCGAACCCATCAGGATGGGCTCTCACTTATCCAGGCGGTAGAGGCTGTCCCAAATGACGTTGGGCTTCGAAGTTTCCGGCTGACCCTGAACGAGGATGACCCTGTTGTTCAAAAGGAACTGCATGAGTTCCTGAACCTGAACTATCCTGATCAGCTTGAGGAGGCCTTACGTTTGGGAAGGAGCCTGCCCTACGCAAAAGCCGTCGCGCTGCGATTGCCTTTGCAGGAGGCAATAATGGCCTCCAGCCTGGCTAATGAGATCAGTAGCGCCCTTGCCTCACGGTGCGAACGTATTGCGTCATCGGGCCTTGAGAAATTTGGCTTCTGGCAGAAAGACGGACAGCTGGTCGTCACGGGAATGGTTACGATATCAACCGGCGAATGCATCTGATATACCGCTGAAAATGAGGACTCCCCTATGAAAACCATCGGCCTGATCGGAGGAATGAGCTGGGAGTCCACCCAGACCTACTACCGGCTGATAAACCAGAGAGTCAGGGACGAACTTGGCGGGCTCCACTCGGCGCGGTTGGTTCTGTACAGCGTGGACTTTGCTGAGATCGAAGCGTTACAGCACCAGGGAGACTGGGACGCAACAGCAGAAATACTCAGCTCAGCCGGACAGTCCGTGGAAGCGGCCGGCGCAGAGTTTATTGTGCTCTGTACGAACACGATGCATAAAGTCGCCTCTCAGATCGAACAGGCAGTCAGCATTCCCCTCCTCCACATCGCTGACGCCACCGCCATGGCGCTGAAAAGGGACGGCATAACCTGCGTCGGGCTGTTGGGAACCAGGTTCACCATGGAGCAGACGTTTTACCTTGGTCGCCTTGAGGACCATGGCATCCAGGTGATCGTCCCAGATGAGCCTCAACGGGAGCGTGTGCATGACGTTATTTACAACGAGTTGTGCCGGGGAAGTGTCAAACGTGAGTCAAAAAACGCGTACCTGGATATAGTCGCCTCATTGGCCGAGCGAGGTGCGCAAGGCGTCATCCTGGGGTGCACGGAGATCGGTCTGCTGATCCAGGCTTCGGACACCGATGTCCGCCTCTACGACACCACCGAGATACATGCCGAGCAGGCGGTTCAGCTTGCCTTGGACAGAGTTTAGTCCATCCAGAGCTTCCATCAGAGCTGGCATAAAGCTTAGGAGCCTCTGAATAACTCTCGAAATCAGAGATAATTCAATCTTGGCATGCCGAAGCTCAAGAACGGTTACCCTAACTTCAACCGCCATATCGGCAACAATGACTGGGCCGCTGCGGCACGGGAAAGTCGCCGTCATGGCATCAGTGATGAACGCAACCTTTACGTGCGCACTCTGCTCAATCAGGCCGCGAGAAATCCGTAATGCCGAATATTCGACAGACTCTTTTTACCGCTTGCCTCCTGGTACCAATAGCGTGTAGCAGCATGGCTACCCAACCGCCTGAGATTAATCCGGAACATCCGCTGCTAGGTATGTTGCAAGCACAGCCGGCGCCGGCTTCATTATCAGCGACAACATTGCTATCTCTCCGATGGGCATTCCCCCTGGCACTCAAGAAGAATACCGACGAAGTAAAGAACGTTGAGTCATGCGATGCGCTACTTGATGCCACGCTTGACGGTTTCGGGCCCTCGAAACCGTCAGAACAAGGCCTGATTCAGGCCAATGTGGCTCTGTGCCAGGCGACAGCCGAGAGCCAGAACCTGGAAGCATCCAGCCGGAGCTTTTTGCCAAATCCTTTGTTAGGGCCGAACTTCCCAGAGATTGCTCCTGCGGAACTGGCCATCGCTATCTCCAACTCCGACCAGAAGAGGAATAAACAGAGCAGTACCTGGCAGGAGTTCAGCGGCGCCATGGACTACCAGTCTGCCGGTCCCTTTGAGGCAACATACACAACCGAAGACGGCGCTATCCAACGGGTTTTTCTGCTGGGCACCGGAGATATCAACGACGATGGTATCCGTGACGCGATACTGTACCTGGAAAGCGCTTTAACGACGGGTTCCTATAGCGCTGCGCGCTACCTGATCATCACACGCAATGCTGAGGATGGGCCGATGCATGTACTCAAGAGTGGGTTTTCAGAGTAGTCAGATTTAGAGCCCGTGGAAGCCACTCTTCCGCCACAATACTGGGAGGGAAATCGACGTTGATTCGCTTCTGCTCCAGATTAACGCGGCGAGCCGAGGACAGATCCAGGTCATCAATAATATCTTCCTGATCGTCCTCAAATTTTTTGTCGAAGTCTTTAGCTTTCATAAAGCTCAACCTCCTTCTTGCGAGAACGCCTGACTGATATCAGAGCACCCAACCAGGTCAGTCCACCAACTCCGGGACACACAGGCCGTAGGACGCCCGGTAGTCTTCCAACCTGTGGACGGACGCCTCGGATGTCAGTTCACAGGTGAGGAAAACGCCACTGGGCCGGTCGCTTCTGTCTGTATAGGTCATTCGTGTGTAGCCCCACCCGTCATATTCTTGATCGGCATACTTGATAATAAGCTGCTGCCAGATCACGGGCTGATGGACCAGAACCAGCACCCGGGTGTTGCGCCATTGAGGGGTCGTAAAGCGGCCCTGGGCGTCGGTGGTGACCGCTCGGGCCTTCCACTTTCCGTACCAGGCTGAATCTGCATGAAACTGTATCTCTGCCCCTTCTATGGGCTGCCCGTTCAGCAACACCATCCCGGATACGTCAGTAGTCATCTTATTGAAGCTGATAACAGAACAGCCGGACATTGAGACCATTAAAGTCAGTAGTAAAATCCGTGCCTTAGCCATGAACCGAACGCTCCCTGTGGCTCGTCTTACGGTACATCCATGCCAGGCCCAGCAACGCCAGGCCCAGCCCCATGAAGGCAGC
>CAYMQO010000150.1:0-2236 GCA_964392405.1 uncultured Marinobacter sp. | reverse complement strand
TGGGCCAAAGCCAGCAACACCGGCACGCCATAGGCCAGCAGCAGAAGATTGAAAACCGGTGTCGCACCGATAACGGGACCGCCCTGCCACCAGGGATTGTTTACGGTAATCAGCGTCAGATAGCTGAGCACGGCCAGGACCAGCAGGACTCTGCCCAGCAACCGGTACAGCCAGCCCAGGCTCGTGCTGTACCCGGCCCGAATCGAATAAACCAGGCCAAGAGCGCCCCACAGGGCGGTATTGACTGCGGCCTCGGTAAAGCCATATTCGCTGGCGAAAATCGCCCCGTCGTACAGCCAGTATCGCAGCACTACCCCCAGGAACAGCACCAGGAAGTGCAAAGTGGCACCTTCCAGCCACATCCGGAGACGGTCGTCTCCCCATGCCAGCCGGGTCGCGATGGCACTGCTGAGGACGACCCCGCCATAGGTCAACAGCGTCCAGACAGCGTCGGCCTCATAGGTATCCAGCCATGGGTTAAAGGTCAGGCGCGCCACCACAACCGCCAAAATCGCTTTCAGTAACAGATGTAGTTCGGGAGCCCGGTAACGTTTGGCGAGTACTATCAGGCTTACAAACTGCGCCGAGAGGGCCAGCGTCAGCGAGGCCTCCTGCAACCACATCACCACCGCCAGTGAATAACAGGCATGGGCCGCCAACAGTGCCCAGACTACCCCCAGCCGGTATCGCTCATGCCTCTCCATAAACCAGGCGAGGCATCCGTACAGGCCACCCGCCACCAGGGTAAATACGGCCCATCCGACCGACGACGCACCGCCACGGGTGAGTATCCAGCCCAGTACCAGCCATACCACGGGCGCAAGCATCAACAATGACGGCCAGCGCCGGTAGTCCGGCTGCTGCAGCCAGCGCCAGACTGCCGGCAGGCCGGTCACCACTGTTGCCAGACCAAGGTATGCCAGGAAGGCACCATGGTAGGTCGCATCGAGCACCGTCAGTCCATGGCCACCATGTCCCCAGGTGGCAAAGCCGATCCACCCAGCAAAGGTCGCCAGTACCGCCGCCCAGGGTATATACCAAACTGGCCCCTTCGCCAGCGGCGCTGACACCGCGAGGGGCAACAGCAGCAGCCAGCCCATGAACCCCGGATCCGCCAGCGGTTGTTCCGAGATCGCCCCGGCCCAGGCCAGCATCAGCATCAGTAGTGCCGCGCTACCCTGGTCAAGGGGGACTTTCGGCATGCCGGGCCTTACGGCAAGCAACCCAAACAACGCGGTGAGATAGAGTGCGATTGACAGCCCGTCGTAATAAAACAGGACGACCAGCAGCCACCAGAGCAGGGCCCCGGCCAGGGTGGCATGCCACAGCCAGAGCCGGTAGACATAGCGCAACAACAGCAGAGAACTGAGGGTGATCACAAAGCTGTAGCCGAGCAAAAACGCCCCACTGCCGCCTTCCCCACCCACCAGTAGTGGCACGAGGTAAGCGCCGCTAAGGCCCATCACCGCCAACAGCGGCCCGTGCAACAATGCCAGGACCATGGTGATCAGTGATACGCCCGCCAGCGCCACCAGCGCAACCGCCGGGCCCATCAGATCGTAAAGATGAACCCCCGCAAGCAGCGCTGCGTAAAGTGTAACGCTACCCCCACCCGCGAGAGCCGCGAACACCTGATCCGTGCCCATGTGGCGACGGCGCATAAACTCCGCCCCGGCATGTAACGCCAGGCCAACCAACAATGCGAGCAGGACCTGTTGCGCAGGGCCAATCAGCCCGGCGCTGATGGAATGGCTGACCAGAAAAATGCCGGCAAGACTGACACTGAAGGCCCCCAGCCACACCATCCAGTTCTCTTTCAGGGCCGTCAGAACGGGGTTTTCGGACACGGTGACCGATGCTTGTGTAACCGGCCGTAGCGTCAACGCCGGCGCCGGCTCGGCAGTGTTATTCCATTCAGAAGCGGACCAGGTAGGCGCTGATTCAGGTTCATACTGGTCCTGCAAAGGCTCGGGAACAGATTCAAGATCAAGATCAAGATCAAAGTCGGGGGGCGACTCCGACGCCGGTGGCCCCTCACGCTCTACCGCTCGAAGACGGGCCAACTCGCCTTTCAGGGCACCCACTTCTCGCTCAAGCTCCTGCAACAGCAGAGTCTGACGATCACTACGACGGAACGCGATGAACCCGAGAAAGGCTCCGAGGGGTACCAGCAGCACAATACCGCTGGCAATGAGCATAAGCAGTGCTTCCATGCTTACATCCTGCTTTTAATAAA